>JAPHTU010000146.1 GCA_026196145.1 Gammaproteobacteria bacterium | reverse complement strand
GGTGTTGGCGCCACAATCTGCCTCACACTGGGACTGATGGGTATCTCGCAGTTCAAGCTGACGACCATGATGGTGTTGACACCGATGTTGTTGCTGGCGATTGGTATCGGTCACTCGGTCCAGATTACACGGCGTTTCCTGCATGAGCGTGCCAAAACAGATAGTGATAAAGAGGCCGGTATTATTGCCATAGAACACACGATTGTTCCGGCAACCTTGTCCATCATCACGGATGTCATCGGTTTTGCCACCCTCGCACTGGTGGATATCTCCTTTTACAAGGCCTATGCCTACTTTGGTATGTTCGGTATGGCGACGCTGTTGATTACCACAACAACCATGATTCCATTGTTCCTGGTCACCGTCCCGTTCAAGGAGGTTGCAGATGAGGAGCATAGCGGCCATGACTGGGAGCATACGGTTGGAAACGGACTCGCCAAACTATTGGCTGGGCCCGGTAAATATATTCCGATCGGCATCATATTGGCAGTTGTGATGGTATCTACCTACTTCACCAAGATATACGCGCCGACAGAAGATCACCTGATGCCGGGCGTTGAAGTCGGTGTTAATTATCCACGTGCCGCCTTCAAGGCAAGCTCGATCACGATTACGGACATCAAGGCCCTGAATGAGATCATGCCGGGCGTGATATCTGTCTCGATACCGATTCGAGGCAAGGCGCCTCTCAGGCCGGAATGTAACTGGCAGGAAGGTGAGGATCGTTCCAAGTGTAATGACGAGGAAGAAGATGGACCTCAGGGTATCTTTAATAACGATGCGGTACTGGCCGATATGGAGAAATTCGAGGATTGGATGCGTGATCATCCATTTATCGGTTATACCGGCTCCTATGCCCAGTATATCCGCCTCGTGCATATGCTGCTGACGGCTGAGCCGGGTGAAAAACCCAATATTCGAGACCTCTACTTGCCGACAACGGCTGCATTGCAGAAGATCGACCCTGAGGACGATCGTTCAGGTCTTGAAATTGTGCGTCTGTACAATGGTTTGCTTGAGACAATGACCAGTGAAGGCGATATGGACTCATTTGTATCTCCAGACTGGAATGAAGGTGTGATTCTGGGATTTATCAATACCATGGATCCGGTTGAGACACACCAGGTCGTAGCGGATATTCAGGAGTATATCGAGCAACACAAGAACGATGAAGGTTTCAAGCTGGTTAACTTTGGCCTGCGTTGCGGTCCGGTTGAAAGACTGGAATGTGACACTAACGAGTTGTCTGTCGATGGTAGCGATGAATATCAACGTCCTGGTGTCGGTGGTTTCCTCGGTGCTACCGAGGCGACGCGTGACGTTGCCAAGGAAAACTGGTTGAAAGGACCAATGCAGACGGCACTGGCCATCTTCATTGTGGCAGCTATTATCTTCCGTTCGTTCGCCATGGCCGTCATGTTGCTGATTATCTTAATGACGACGCTATATGCGCAATATGGTCTGGGTGGATATTTCACGACGGTCAAGAACTGGTCGGGCAACCTGGCGTTCCATACACAGGTTTCACTGAGTATTGCCATGGGACTAGGCGTGGACTACGGCATTTATATCATTTCACGTTTACGTGAAGAAATGATTGCGACTGGCCGTAACTGGGAAGAATCACTCAAGAATACCCTGTCAGGTACGGGTTCGGCGGTTATCGTCTCTGTGATAGTGCTGTTGGGAAGCTTCATTCCGCTGGTTTCTACCGAGCTGGCCAATACCTGGGCGTTGGGTGTATACATCGGATTGGCGTTAATCCTCGATGTATTCCTGGCACTAATGATGTTGCCGCTGGCGCTGAAATGGAGCAAGCCCAAGTATGTGTTTGAGCCTGAAGAAGATTAACAATAATAAAGTGTTAAAAACTAAACCCCGGCTAGTCCGGGGTTTTTTTTGATCAGATATTGATATTAGTCAAAACTAATATATGATTAACTTTTGGCCCATAAAAATAATTGAGGCATAATACGCATCCCATAATCCGCGTATATTTATTAATCAGGATTCACCAACATGTCAGATCGTCGATTACAGGTTTTTCATACCGTTGCAAAGCTGCTGAGTTTTACCAAGGCCGCCGAGCACCTGCATATGACCCAACCCGCTGTAACCTTCCAGGTACGGCAGCTCGAGGAGCAGTTTAATACGCGTTTGTTTGATCGTACGCATAACCGGATCAGTCTGACGGATGCCGGCCAGGTGATTTACGAGCATGCCATAAAAATCTTCGAACTGTACGG
>JAPHTU010000348.1 GCA_026196145.1 Gammaproteobacteria bacterium | reverse complement strand
TGTGCAATTTTTTTTGCGGCCTCCAGCTCGGTATTATGCCGCTGACCATAGGCAAAACTCAGTGCATAGCAGGCATAACCCTGCGCGCGGGCAATAGCCAGTACAGTAGCCGAGTCCAGCCCACCCGATAACAGCACGACACAGTTTTTTTGCGCTTGCTCGTTCATTTTCCCGGAGTATCTCCCCATAACACCTTGTGCAATTGCATCTGGAATCGGACCGGCAATCGGTCAGCCAGTATCCAGTCGGCCAGTTCCTGTGCTGGCAGCTCGGCTGCACTGGGTGAGAACAGGATGTCGCACCGCTGTGTTAGCTGATACTGACCAATCATCCCCTTTGCCCACTCATAATCCTTTCGATTACAGATGACAAACTTGAGCTGGTCATTTTCGGTCAGCTCATCCAGGTTATCCAGGCGATTACGTTGCTGCTCGCCCGAACCCGGCGTTTTCAAATCCATGACGCGCGATACCCTGGTATCCACCTCACTGATATCCATTGCCCCGCTGGTCTCCAGCGAAACCTCGTAACCGGCATCACACAACTCCACCAGTAATTCCATACAGGCTTTTTGTGCCAGCGGTTCACCACCGGTCACGCACACATGATGTGCGCCATAGCTGGCCACTTCATCCAGAATGGCATCCAGCGACATCTGCTCGCCACCCGTAAAGGCATATTCCGTATCACAATACTGACAACGTAGCGGACAACCGGTCAGACGTATAAATACCGTCGGCCAACCAGCTGTTCTGGCTTCACCCTGAAGTGAATAAAAGATCTCGGTGATTTTTAGAGTCTGGACAGACACTGGATTTTATAAGACATGAAAAGCGTCTCAGGTAAGTGCAAGACGAGGCAAAAATATTTGAGGAAACACAATGTATAAATAATACATGAGTATTCCGAAAATATTTTTCCTCGGTACTCCCTTGAGGGGTAAACGAAGTATTGTGCCAGCTGAAGCGCTTTTAGAACTAACGGCCCTCAAGCTTCATCCGCTGTAGCCGATTCTCCGCCAGTCTTGCCGCGGTTGTTCCAGGAAATTTTTGCGTCAATTCCGTCAATACCCTGCGTGCGTCTTCCGATTGCTTCAGTTCATAATGAATATAACCAATCTTCAGCATGGCATCCGGTAATTTGCGGGATTGTGGATAGCGGTTAATGACTTTCTTGAATTCCTGTATCGCTACAGGGAACTGGCGGGTGACGTAATTGGCTTCACCAAGCCAGTATTGTGCATTGGCGGCATATTCACCGCTCGGGTATTTCCTTAAAAAGTCTATATAGGACACAATGGCTTCATCATATTTGCCAACCTTTAACAGGTTGAATGCGGCCTTGTAATCGGCCTGTTCCTTGACCGGATCGACCGGCATCGCAGGGGCAACACTGGCCACCGCCGGTGAACCTGCGGGGACCTGACCGGTAACAGGCACAGGGGCCAGTCCGGGTGAGGGCGCAACCGCTACCGACGGCTGGCTAACGGGCGCCATTGGCGCGGCCTGTCCCGGAGCCGCGGGCATAGACGTGGGCGTGGATGGCATCATGGTCTCTACCGACAGCTGGTTCCCTTGTGAGCCACTTTCCATGGCACGTAGACGCTGATCAATATCGACGTATAGATCATTCTGCTGATTCTTGAGGCGCTTGTTTTCATACGACAGGCGCTCAACCTCGCCACGCAGATTCCTGACCTCTGCCTCCAGCCGGGTTAACTGCTGCAACACCTCAACAAGCTGACTGCTCTGCTGTGCCTGTACGACACCCGCAGGCACAAGCAATAGAAAGGAGAGAAAAATAGAACGTATCATCTTACAAACCACCACCAGGCTAGCACTATATTATTCGTAACGAATTTCCACGCGGCGGTTCTTGGACCACGCACCTTCATCATGACCAAGGACCGCAGGGCGCTCCTCACCATAACTGACCAGTCGTATCTGGTTGCTGTTGGCGCCGCTGCCCAGTAACAGGCGTCTGACGGAGATTGCCCGACGTTCACCCAATGCAATATTGTATTCACGTGAACCACGCTCGTCGGCGTGTCCTTCCAGAACGACCCGGCGACTGCTGTCAGATGCCAGCAATTCTGCGTGTGCACTAATCAGCGGGATAAACTCACTGCGAACTTCGCTGCGATCATATTCAAAATAAATCGTACGTACGTAATCCGGGCTACCATCCTGATCGATTGCAATACCATTGATCTCACCCAGGCCACTTGCCCCGGTAGTCGTTACCGTGCTGCCATCGGTATCGCCAGGACCCTCAACAGAAGCGCCACTATCTTCCCTGGTTTCCTGACCACTACAGGCCGATAAAAGCATGACTACCGTCATCATGGCGAGAGTCTTTAACGTACTATTCATATCTCAATCTCCTAAGTGGCCAGAAAGCTGTAACTATTGGTTGTAGGGTGACCATGCGGGTTCACGAATATCACCTTCACGGGAAACCAGTCTGTGCTGACTACGCCCGTCTATGGACACGGCAGATAATACACCGGTATTCCCGCGCGCGGTAGCATACAACAATATGCGGCCATTCGGTGCAAAACTCGGTGACTCGTCCAGATTACCATCGGTAAGGATACTGATCTGGCCGGTTTCCACCTCCAGAACGGCGATGCGATAGCGTTTATCACGACCATGCACCATGGCAATATATTTGCCATCCGCCGAATACCTGCCGCGGGCATTGTAATCACCTTCGTAGGTTATCCGCCTGGGCTCTCCACCAAACACCGGTACCTGGTAAAGCTGTGGCTTTCCACCACGGTCCGAGGTAAATAGAATCTGGCTGCCATCGGGCGACCAGTTTGGCTCCGTATCAATAGCGACATTGGTCGTCAGCTGCGAGAAACGCCGTGTTTCCATGTCATATATATAGATATCAGGATTGGCCTCATGCGACAGCGTCATTGCCATTCGGCGACCGTCAGGTGACCACGCCGGTGCGCCATTGATACCTTTTGAATGACTGATGCGCTGCCGCTTGCCGGTCAGTATCTCCTGAATAAAAATCTGTGAGCGGTTTTTTTCAAAAGACACATAGGCCAGATGCTGCCCATCGGCCGACCATGCGGGTGACATCACCGGGTCTTTCGATGACATGATGGACTGTGCGTTATAACCATCGGCGTCGGCCACATACAACTGGTAGGTCGGCTTCTTGCCACCGGACGAGGTGACATAGGCAATACGTGTATTAAATGCACCTTTCTCACCCGTCAGTTTTTCATAAATCACATCGCTGATCTGATGTGCCAGGCGTCGCATACTGATTTTATGCACCGGGTAGCTAAAACCCGCCAGCTGCTTCTCGCGTAGCACATCCACCAACTGTACCTGTACCAGGTACTGGTCACGACTGGTTGATTGCACCTTGCCAATCACGATGTGGTCGGAACCCAGCAGACGCCAGTCCTTGAAATTCACATCAATACTGGACGCCGGTCGTGACAACATGTCGCGACGATCCAGTGTAG
>JAPHTU010000338.1 GCA_026196145.1 Gammaproteobacteria bacterium | reverse complement strand
GCAGGTTCCGGTACCAGGCGCATGACAGAAAGCGCCGTAATGGATTTTCCACACCCGGATTCACCCAGCAGCGCCAGCGTTTCTCCATGCGCGATATCAAAGCTCACGCCATCAACGGCACGCACAGGCTCATCACCGGTTCCAAACCATGTCTTGAGATCACGAACCTGTAGCATGGACTCGTCCACTAGCGGGTTTCCCTTAACCTTGGATCAAAGGCATCCCGCACAGCATCGGCAAACAGGTTGGCACTTAATACCAGCAGGAACATAAAGATAAAAGCGGCAAGAAAAGCCCACCAGACGATGGGTTCACGCGCCAGCTCCAGTCGTGAGCTATTGATCATGTTGCCCCAGCTATACATGGTCGGATCGACACCGATATTCAGGTAGGACAGCACGGCCTCTGCCAGTACCAGGCCACTGAAGTCCATGACCACGGCAATCAGAATGATATGCATGACATTTGGCAGGATATGTCGCAGGATAATGGTCAGGCGTCCGACACCCAACGCCTCGGCCGCCTGTACATATTCCAGTTCGCTGAGCTTTAGCGTTTCCGCACGCAGCAGACGACATAGACCGGTCCAGCTGGTCACACCCAGAATGACGCACAGGAACAGCAGGCGTAAATCCGCCCGCTCCACCCCGGTATCAAACCACTCCGGATGTGTCTCCATATACGCAAGCATCACCAGCACGGCGGCGGCGATCAATAACACACCTGGTATGGAATTTAGCGTGGTGTAAATATACTGAATCACATCATCGACCCAGCCCTTCAGATAACCGGCCATGATGCCGAGCAACACGGCAAACGGCAGCATAATGAGGGTAGTCAGGGTGCCGATGACCAGCCCGGTTCGAATACTCTTGATCGCCTGGTAAAGCACATCTTCACCCACCTTGTCAGTACCCAGGACATGGTAAACACTGGCGGTATTTAACAGAAAGACAGCGACCAGGGTAACAAACGCCGTGGTGGCAAACAGGCTACGCCATGGCAGTTCACGTTGCCCGCGCCACATACCCTGTACAACTTGTTGCAGTGACTCCCCTGTTCGCCAGACCACCAGTGCCACGATGAAGGCAGCCGTCATGCCCCACATCATCAGCCCGCCAAACACGCTGAATATCAGACGTTGAGTCAGGTCGGTTGCCTGTTGCTCGTTATCTTCAAGGTGCGCACCGCCATAGGCCAGCCGCGGATATTCCCTGCGCTTGTTGCCCTGCTCATCTTCCAGTGTTTCCTTGTTATAAAGATTCAGTGCAAAGGGTGCCGAATAGGTTTTCTCGGTATTCGCTTTCAGGTCACTGAGAATGATGTCGAGTACGCTTTCAATCGTCGCTCCATACTGCACCTGGTCAGTCTTGCCATTGGTTTGTTCCAGCTCAGACCTGAAGTGCAGCGAGTCCAGAAAACCCACCAGCACATAAACCAGCAAGATAATTAGCGCACTCATACCCAGTGGCTTGCGAATGACCTCACGCCATGGCGCCCGCAAGTGCTCGCGTGATCTTGCATAGAGAATAAAGCCCATGATGCTTCCGATTAGCAGGAATACCAGCGCATCGGTCCAGAGGATTTCTATCATGACAACCTCACCCTGGGATCAACCAGCGTATAGGAAATATCAGTCAGGATTAAACCCACGATATAAAGTACCGACCCCAGAAACACCATGGCCCGCACGATGGCAAAGTCCTGCTGGTTGATCGCATCAATGGTGTAGCTTCCCAGGCCCGGTATGCCAAAAAAGGATTCAATAATCAGGCTACCCATAAACAACAGCGGTAACGCAACCACGATGCCGGTCAGGATGGGAATCATGGCGTTCTTCAGCACATGACGAAACAGCACCATGCTCTCGGATAGACCCTTGGCCCTTGCCGTACGCACAAAGTCCTTGCCGATCTCTTCCAGAAAGAAGGTACGGTACCAGCGCGTACTGGCACCAATGCCGGCCGCCACACCAATCACTACCGGCAGGATAATAAACTTGGTCGCATTCAGCCCGGTGTCATAACCGGATATCGGCACCAGGTGCAGCAACTTGCCTACCAGGAACTGGCCGCCGATGTAATAGAACAGGGCCGATATCGACATCAATACCACGCACAGGATGACCCCCCAGATATCAATATAACTGCCACGGAAAAATGCCAGCAACATGGCAAAGAAGATGTTCACCAGCAAGGCGACTATTAGTGAAGGTATGGCAATGGCCAGACTGGGCCACATACGCTGGCCGATATCATAGGAGATGTCCCGACCGTTGTCGGATGAACCAAAATCAAAGATAAACAGACGAATAGATTTCTCAAAGAAGATGGTATCCGTCAGTG
>JAPHTU010000218.1 GCA_026196145.1 Gammaproteobacteria bacterium | reverse complement strand
CCTGTCCTTCAAGACACTTGTACGTCCATGTACGTCGGACGCACCGTTTACGAACCTGGGGATGGAATCCACATGAGTAAAGCCTGGATACAGCGATGATCAATAACAAGGCACCTGATGCACTGATGTTCCTGGGCTCGCGTTGTCCCTATTGTCCCGCTGTGCTGGAAGGACTTACCCACCTGCTCAAGTCCGGCGAGATCGGCAGACTGGAGGTCATCAATATCGAAGCCAGTCCCGAGGCTGCCAGCGAACTGGGTATACGTTCCGTGCCCTGGGTACGCATCGGCCCCTTTGAACTCGAAGGCCAGCAAACACCCGGTGAACTCAAGGCATGGGCCGAACGCGCCTCAGGCAATGAAGGTGTCAAGGAATACATCGCCGAGCTGCTGAATACTGGCGGTATCGCAAAGGCAGAAACCCTGATAAAGGCTAATCCGGATTACTTCAGGCACTTGCTGGATATCTTCACGGACGAAGATACTTCACTCAATATTCGTGTAGGTGTTGGCGCCCTTATGGAGATGTTGGCTGACGATCAAGTCATGCACGATCATATCGAAGACCTGGGTCAACTGACCCAACATGAAAATCCGCTGGTCAGGACCGATGCATGTCATTACCTCTCTCTCACCGAGTTGGAATCCACCAGGAAATATATCGAGCCGCTGCTGGAAGATGCAGACGAGGACGTGAGGGAAGTCGCAAAAGAAAGTCTGCAAGCACTAGGGATGTAGAGAACCCGTGCATGAATACCAGGTCAGAGAACAATTTCTCTAAATATAGTCAGGGCCACCCAGGTTTCAGGTAACCCGGTTAATTTACCCATTAAAAGCTTTTCACCTGATGATGGTGCAATCGCGGTATGCTGTAAGTGGTTGAATAGTACATAGGTTGCAGCAGATGCAAACAGGTCCCCGCGAAATCATGACACCTTTTCGCCCCATCCCGCTGGAAGTGCCGGAGGGAATGGCGCCAAATGAATTTTTTAACAGTGCCGAGAACCTGAATGACCTGGTGCACAATAACGGACTGTTAACCAACCCTGAAGGCCTGCTGATGTACCGCAAGGCATTGGGGCACAGCAATGTGTTCGATACCTCGATCATATATAACACCTCCCAGTCGGTATTAAATCCGCTCGGCAGACCGGTGCGGCGTACGCAGGTGCCACCACAGACACGCAATGTCTGGAACCGCATGAACCAGATCATGATTGAGTACATGGTCGAAAAATTCCCGGACCCGGCCGAGGCGCTGGTGCTGGCTGGTGAGGCCAGTCTGGATGCCACCTGGCCGCTAACCTCGCCCGGTGTGCCCAGTATTCGTATGCTGCACAATCACTTTATCGTGTTTGATATGGATCAGCTGAGGAATGCCGAACTAGCCGATCCAAGCAACCCCAACCTGACCGACGGCGGACAGCACAGCCTCTTTGAAGAACATATGCACGATGTTTATCGGCAGTTTTTTAACGAGGCGCTGGATCTGGATATCCTGGCTGTAAACAATGATCCACGTGGGCGACTGGAATTGACTGGTTATCCGCAGGGCTTGCCATGCTGGGAAATCAGTGGTGGCGTGGAGGCACTGAAAGATCCCCGTTTCTGGAAAGAGTATGACTATCTTCTAAAAGGCTTTATTGATTTTTACAGGACGTTTTTCAGCCAGGTATCCACCCGTAACGCACCGATACAAAAAGACAGTTATTTTCCGGATGCCATTGAAAATATCCTGTTATTCAATAACGACTTTCTGAAAACAGCCAAGACCGTGAGGGATCGTTGTATCAAGGACGCCAAGTATGCCAACTCAATTCGCTGGGCGCCGGCATTCAAACAACTCATTTATCGTAATGATTCCGGCAAGCTGGTTGCCACGATTAGTCAGAACTCAATTGGTAATGCAATCACCGAGTTACTGGGTGTGGTGGTGAAACGTGAACCTGATGCCGCAGCCTATGAAAAGGCTGAACCGGCATTGGTAGAAAAACTGCTCGAAGTCAGGCAACGATTGATTGAAGCAGACCTGGGTGAGGGTATCGAAACGGAGTACTGGGGCGCTTCGGGTGTAGACGCAAGGTGATATAAATTGATCTTTATCAAATGGAAAGTTGCTTGATCTATAGTAGTATCCATTCCCCGAATTAAAAATTGCTCTACTTTTGTGGTGTATGCATAGTCTTAGAAGACATTCCTTTGTTAAACAGTGGGTGAGTTATATCTCCCTGTTGCTGCTATTGCAGGGGTTATTTCCAGCCCAGGTACATAGCCAGCTGGTAAAGGATGCCAACGGTCAGCTGGTAGAGGTCTGTACGCTCTACGGCCTCAAGACTATTGCGCTGGATGAATCCGGTAATCCGCTTGATGAATCAAGCGACAATGATAGCCAGCGTTCAGCCGCCATGGCGTTCTCGCAGTTGATTGCAGAGGCCGTTTCTGACGTTACGATTCCGGTAGTCATTCAGGAAGACGCTCCATCCTGGTCTTTTCCCGTTTTTTATACGGTTGTTATACCCGAAGTTACTTCGGCCCTCACGCCCATCCGGGCACCCCCTGTCGCCTGATTCCAGGTTAACTCACTAATTTTATAGTTTCAGCGCTGCATGAATGCGCGCTGCGATGCGCCGTATGCCGTTTGTGTGAGCGGACGCATTGGAAGTGGTATTACAGGGGAATATATATATGTACCAGGATGTTAGTGCGCGTCTGCGCATGGTTGTGGCCATTGGACTGGCCCTTGGGTATTCGGTAGACAGTTTTGCTGCAGATGCGGAGGCACTGGATACCGTTAGCGTTACAGCGACACGTGTCGAGCGGGAAACCAAAGATGTACCTGCCGCGATCTCTGTCATCGATGAAGAGCAGATGGAGAAGACGCGCATGTTTAATATTACTGACGCGTTGAAAGAGGCGCCCGGCGTGCTGATTAATTCGTCAAACGGGGGATACGATGCCCGCCTCATCATCCGTGGTGCCGGGTTGAAGGCCAATTACGGTATCCGTGAAGTGATGCTGCTGCGTGACGGGGTTCCTATTACTGATCCGGACAGCTTTACCCGTCTGGATTTTCTCGATACCCAGGATATCGAGCGCATCGAGGTGACCAAGGGGCCCGGCAATCTGTATGCCGCGGGTTCCTCCGGTGGCACGGTGCAGATTGTTTCCAAGTCCGTGTTTGATATGAAGTCAAATACGTTCAAGTTTGCCATGGGTGATAATGATTTGAGCAATCTGCACGCACGGTTTGCCAAGGATATTTCTGATGATCAGGCGATCGCACTGACCTTCTCGCACCGGGAGCTTGATAACGATTGGCGACGAGACTGGAATGAATACGACACCACCCAGCTCAGCCTGAAGCACGGCATGTTTTTTGGTGATGACAATGTCTGGGAGTCGGAATTCAGCTATACGGAAGCCAACCTGCAGTTACCGGGCGCTATGAATGATGCCCAATTTAATACATTCAAACGGACCGGCGAACAGACGGGTAATGATAGCGCCTGGAAACACTCGGGACGTTATTCAGACGTCTGGTTTTTTAATACCCGCGCGGAAATGCCGTTTGAAAGCTTTACCTTCAAGCCAAAGTTCTATTACAACACCTATTCCCAGTATCACCCGGTGACCGCCACGATTGTTGATACGCCGGGAGTTGAAATCTTTGGTATCGATCTTGAGGCGGTGAAACTACATCGATTATTTGGTATGGACGGCACCCTGGCCGGTGGCGTGACCTACCGCAACGATAGTAACGATGATGCCGAGCGTTATGAATATGCCGATGTATTAACTACGCCTCCTACTCCTGCTACACCCTGGTCCCCGGCAAAGCCAGGTCGGATTATCGCTACCCTGTCTGACCGTAAAGGCGCCTTGCTGGAGGTCGGCGATACCGACAATACCCTGTATGGTTTCTTTATCCAGGAGTCGCTAAAACTGGGTGAACGCACCACGCTGGATATCGGTGGCCGTGTCGATCGCTCGGAATTTGAAGAAGATACCAATGAGATGAGGAAATATGACTGGGCTCTTGGCAATTATGTGGCAAGTAATACCCGTATCCGTATTGATGAAGAGTTCTCCCTGTTCTCCGGCCAGCTTGGTGTAAGTCATGAACTGACGGATAGCATCAGTACCTTTGCCTCAATTGCACAGGCAGACCAGGTGCCATACTCCAGCGAGTTATCCGATAACCCTGACCTGGATAAATCTACGGCGAGTAACTTCGAAATCGGTCTGAAGGGGCGCGCAAAAAACTGGAGTTTTGATACCTCGGTGTACTGGTCAGAAGTTGATGATGAAGTTGCTGCTTCACGACAGGGTGGCGAGACCGTCTTTCAGAACGCGGGCAAGACCGATAAGCGTGGTTTTGAGCTGGCTGGCAGCGTGCGGGTGATGGAAGGGCTGAATGTTGGAATGAACTATGCCTACAGCGATTATGAGTACGATAGCTTTAACGAGGTCGTAAACACCAACCCCGGAGGGAAACCGGTTTACGTTAACGTGGACCGCTCAGGCAACAGCCTGCCCTATATTCCGGAGAATAAACATACCCTGTTTGCCGACTACAAGCATCCATCGGGCTGGACAGCACGTGTCAGTCTGGATAGCTGGGGCAGCTATTACATGGATAGTGCCAATAGCGAAAAATACGAAGGCTACGACAACCTGACCAATGTATTTGTCGGTTATGAACGCGGTCCTCATAAATTCGGATTCAACCTCGATAACGCGTTTGACAAGGATTATGCCATCGAGGTGGAGAAGGATACCGATGGTGATCGTTCATGGACACCAGGTGCACCACGTAGCTTCATGCTGTCCTATAACTACAGCTTCGACAAATAGGGGAAATCATGAACATCCGTTATTTGATCGTAGCACTTGCCATGTCGCTGCCCGTGATTCAACAGGCAGCAGCACAGTCCCATGAGGAACATCAACATCACCAGGTCTCCAAAGTATGGTCCCCCCAACCCCTGCTGGTTAAGCCGGCAGGGCGGGGGAGCCGTACCTTGAAAGCACTCAAGCCGGTGAACCTGGATGCCGGGCAGATGCGGGTTTATCCATCAATCACACCGGATGAGGGTGATGTGTCCTGGGAAGTGCCGGTTGAGGAAGGCAAGGCAAAAATTGCTTCACGTAGCGGTGATCAGGGTGGTTACCACTGGGTAAGCGCGCGCGAGGAAAGTGAGAGCTCGGTGCGTATCGCCAGTACCGTCACCTAT
>JAPHTU010000286.1 GCA_026196145.1 Gammaproteobacteria bacterium | reverse complement strand
TATTTCCTGGATAACGTCGCCGGATGGATACTGGAACTGGATCGTGGCCATGGTATTCCCTGGGAGGGCAATTACAGTTCGTGGCTGGAGCAGAAAAGCCAGCGCCTGGAAATGGAAGAAAAACAGGCCAGCGCACGACAGAAAACCATCAAACAGGAACTGGAATGGGTACGCAGCAACGCCAAGGGGCGCCACGCGAAGAGCAAGGCACGTCTGAAACGGTTCGATGAACTCAATTCGGCAGAATTCCAGAAACGCAATGAAACCAATGAACTGTTTATCCCGCCAGGCCCCCGCCTGGGTGACCTGGTAATTGAAGCCAATGGCATTAGCAAACGTTTCGGGGATAGAGTGCTTTTTGAAAACCTGAATTTCAATCTCCCGCCTGCGGGCATCGTTGGCATTATTGGCGCAAATGGCGCCGGCAAGACCACATTGTTTCGCATGATTGCGGGCCAGGAAACCCCTGATGATGGTGAACTACGCCTGGGAGAAACTGTGAAACTCGCCTACGTCGATCAATCCAGAGATTCACTCAATGGCGACAAGACGGTATGGGACGAGATATCCAATGGGCAGGACATCATGCAGGTTGGCTCAACTGAATTTCAGTCCCGCTCCTATGTCGGTCGTTTTAACTTCAAGGGCTCTGATCAACAAAAGGTCATCAAAGACCTTTCCGGTGGAGAACGC
Source organism: Gammaproteobacteria bacterium (assembly GCA_026196145.1). Taxonomy (GTDB): domain Bacteria; phylum Pseudomonadota; class Gammaproteobacteria; order JAJDYQ01; family JAJDYQ01; genus JAJDYQ01. The sequence continues at coordinate 12,480 of JAPHTU010000286.1, read as the reverse complement.
AACCGCGTACATCTGGCCAAGGTGCTTTGTACCGGCGGTAATGTATTACTACTGGACGAGCCGACCAATGACCTGGACGTGGAAACGCTACGCGCCCTGGAAGAAGCAGTGTTAAACTACCCTGGCTGCGCCGTCATTATCTCGCATGATCGCTGGTTTCTGGATCGCATCGCCACCCATATACTGGCCTTTGAAGGCGACAGCGAGGTCGTCTGGTTCGAAGGGAACTATGCCGACTATGAAGCTGACAGAAAACGACGTCTTGGCGATGCCGCAGACCAGCCACATCGGATAAAATACAAGCGTATCCATGCCTGACCCTTACCACATGAACAGCAATAGCAATCCATAACAACAGGCAAGCCAGAACCCAGTGAACAAGCAACCAACAGGTGATACCCCGGTACTTGATGTCAATCAACCAACACTGGCGAAGAAAATACTGGGCAAGGGGGGGTCTATTGTTGATCTGCCACCACCGGTCCCTACTGCCCGTTTCACTGATGAGCTTTATAAGGCAAGAAAAATCTATGCCCGCCTGCATGAAGAGGCCGCACGCATATTTGAGGCGATTGACAACGACACAACACCCATCATCCCGCCCTTAATCAATCCGGTGCTGGATGTCGCGGACAGTATTAAACGTAATCCCAGTGCATTCGAGTGGATAGCGTTGACAAATCCCGATGACATGTCGGTAAAACAACACTGTATCAATGTATGCATCCTGTCACTCAAGTTTGGTTATCACATCGGCTTACCGGATCACATCAATCACTTACTGGGCCTGTCCGGCCTGACCTTCGACCTGGGCAAGCTACTGGTATCAGAGGCAATCCGGTTTAAAGTCACCCGTCTGAACGATATAGAAATGAATGTGATGCAAAAACATCCCGAGGCTGGTACGGCAATACTTCAGGCTATCGGCAGCATCCCTCAGGAAGTTATAAATGCTTGCCTGCATCATCATGAAAGGCTCGATGGCAGTGGTTACCCTGAGCACCTCAAGGGAGATCAAATTGATTTGTTGAGCCGGATTATTGGAATCATCGATTCCTACGTAGCAATCACCGCGGCAAAACACCACTCAGGTTATGCTCCCACCGGGCGTGCCCTGGATGAACTTTACAAGCTACGTAATACGGCCTATGACGGAGAACTGGTTGAGGCCTTTATACGTTCAATTGGCGTTTACCCGGTTGGCACGGTCATTGAGACCCATACTGGTGAAATTGGCCTTGTGGTATCCAACGATGCCAACAACAAACTCAGCCCACTCGTCTTGATGGTACTTGATGCGCAGAAAAAACCCTACACAGAAGAAACATTCATAGATTTTGCCCGTAAGCGTGATAAAGACGGGAAACCCCTGTATATGATCAAGCAAGCGGTGAACCCCGATCATTTCCAAATCAATCCAAAAGATTACTTCAGAGAACAACAATAATCCCTGCAGTCCACTTGCTGTATCTGTTTTAGCCTGCCGCCCATAGGGCACGAATCGCAGATATACCCTGCCCGCCACTTCGCCAAGCCTGCTCGGTATCTGCCCTGCCCACCCCTCCCAGTGCATATACCGGCAGGGTCGCTTCAGAAACCATGGATTCAAATTGCCGCCAGCCAAGTGGCTGGGCATCGGGATGGGTGGCGGTCGGCTGAACAGGACTGAGTACCGCAAAATCCAGGTCAAGCTCGCATGCGCGCCGGATTTCCTCGGCATTATGGCAGGAGGCGGATACCAGATACTGATCTGACAATGGCCGTTCAGTTAGCGACATGAGCTCGTTGGCATTGAGTTGAAGACCATCAGCCCGCAGTTGCTCAACCAAAGCCGGGGCTGAATTCAGCAGTATTCTGGCCCCCGCATTTCTGCTGCTTTCTACCGCCTGTACTGCCAGACTTTCGAATTGAGCTTGGGACAACCCCTTTTGCCGAAATTGTAGCAAGGAAATCCCATCATTCAGGGCGGACTGTAACTGGCGGATAAAATCTGCCTCGCTACCGGCGAGTGTCGGCGTAATCAAATAATGCGCGGGTAGCTGACAGGCCTTGATAATGGGTAGATTCGCCGCGGGAAAATCATATTCATCAAGCCGATCCACAACTACCCACTGAATCTCCTGCCCTTCCTTTCCGTGAGGCTGTCCGTCCCACGACTTTACCTCCCAGACATCCAGCAATACGGATTTATCAGGGTAATGATGAGGAATCTGTATCAGTGGGCGATATTCAGTAACCAGGATACCCAGTTCTTCCAACAATTCACGCTTAAGGCCCCGTTCACGAGATTCATCGACTTCCCGCTTACCACCCGGGAATTCCCAAAGGCCACCCTGGTGGGCGTGGTCAGGACGTTTGGCGATCAATACCCGCCCGTCAGCACCCCGTATAACGGCTGCAACGACATGAATCATCCCTTATAGGCGCTTTTTTGCCGCAATGGCCAGTCTCAGGGCGTTCAGCTTGATAAAGCCTGCCGCATCTTTTTGATCGTAACTGCCCTCATCATCTTCGAACGTGGCGATATTTTCATCAAAAAGGCTATCATCGGAGCGCCTGCCAACCACTTCAATATTGCCTTTATAGAGCTTTAGGCGAACTTCACCGTTAACGTAGACCTGAGATTTGTCGACCATTTCCTGCAGCAGGATTCGTTCAGGAGACCACCAGTAGCCGTTATAAACCAGGCTGGCGTAACGCGGCATCAAATCATCTTTCAGGTGCGCGACCTCGCGATCCAGCGTGATGGATTCAATGGCCCTGTGTGCCTTAAGCAGGATGGTGCCGCCGGGGGTCTCGTAACAACCACGGGATTTCATACCAACATAACGATTTTCCACGATATCCAGCCTGCCGATGCCATTTTCCCCGCCCAGCTGGTTTAGCTTCATAAGCACTTGCGCTGGCGTCATCGATTCACCATCGATGGCAACAACATCACCTGCCTTGTAACTCAATGTGATATACGATGGCTTGTCAGGTGCCGCTTCCGGAGAGACCGTCCAGCGCCACATCTCTGGCAATGGCTCGTTCCACGGGTCTTCCAACTCGGCGCCTTCATAGGAAATATGCAGCAGATTGGCATCCATAGAATAGGGGGATGCCTTACCGCGTTTCATTTCTACCGGGATACCCCTGTCTGCAGCATAGTCCATCAGGGTCTCGCGCGAGGTCAGGTCCCATTCACGCCAGGGCGCAATAATCTGAATACCCGGCTTCAGGGCATAGGCCCCCATTTCAAAGCGTACCTGATCATTACCCTTACCAGTCGCGCCATGCGAAATACTGTCAGCACCGGTCTCATTGACAATCTCAACCATTCGTTTTGCTATCAGAGGGCGGGCAATGGAGGTACCCAGCAGGTATTCGCCCTCATATATGGCATTGGCGCGAAACATGGGGAATACATAGTCGCGTGCGAATTCCTCTGTCAGGTCCTCAATAAAGATTTCCTTTACGTCGAGTTGCTCTGCCTTTGATCTGGCAGCCTCTACCTCTTCCCCCTGCCCGATATCTGCCGTGAAGGTAACAACTTCACAGTCATAGGTTTCCCTTAGCCAGGCCAGAATAACGGAGGTGTCCAGACCACCCGAATAGGCCAGAACGACTTTATTTACCGAGGATTTTGAGATACTCATAGGATTCAACCCAGGATTATGTCTATTACGAAGGGCGCGCATTATGCCGCAGATGAATTATAAATGGCATCTACCCGGGTAAACTGATGTGTCGGTATTCAATAATTTTTCCCGTCTATCTACATCTGGTCAGATTTCAACCCTGATGTTTATCAGAATTTCATCAATAAATTCCTATTAAAAACTGTTGGATTACCGGGCGTTATAAACTAATATTGTAGTCATCTGGAGATTTCAAGCCTAGAGCCAACTCCTCTAACGATAAATAAGGCGAAGCATGGCAGCGACAAATCCAACATCATCCCTTGGCGGTTTACCGCGTCGTCTGGTTGTTGACGGCTATATCAACGAAGAGACCGCAATCAAGGTCGCGGAAGACGCCAAAAAGGAAAAAATCCCGTTTGTTACCCAGTTAGTCAAATCCAAGGCGTTGGATGCCAAAACCATTGCCAATGCCGCCTCTCAGGAGTTCGGTGTACCTGTCATGGATATCGGCGTACTGGATATGGAGGGCGCTCCTGTTCAACTGGTTGATGAAAAACTGATCTCTCAGCATCATGCCTTACCTATATTCAAACGCGGCAAACGCCTCTACGTGGCTGTCTCGGATCCCACCAATTTACAGGCACTGGACGAGATCAAGTTCAACACGGGCCTGATTACCGACCTGATCCTGGTTGAAGAAGACAAGCTGGCGGCAACCATCGAAAAAGCCCTGAATGCACAGGATAGCCTGGAAGACATGGACCTGGATGAGGATCTCGATAACCTGGAGGCCATCGATACCGATTCCAAGGATGACGATTCAGGCGGTGCCGCAGAGGACGAGGCACCGGTTGTCCGTTTCGTCAACAAGGTACTGCTGGATGCGATTAATCGCGGGGCCTCCGACCTGCACTTCGAGCCCTATGAAAAGAGCTACCGGGTACGATTCCGCATGGACGGCATGCTACAGGAAGTTGCTTCACCACCGCTGAATCTTGGCCCCAGGATTGCCGCACGTCTGAAGGTTATGTCCAGAATGAATATCGCGGAACGCCGGGTGCCTCAGGATGGCCGGATCAAGCTGAAAATATCCAAAAGCCGCGCCATTGATTTTCGTGTGAACACCTGCCCGACACTGTTTGGTGAAAAGGTCTGTTTACGTATTCTGGACCCTACCAGCGCACAGATGGGTATTGATGCCCTGGGTTACGAACCAGAGCAAAAGGAACTCTTTATGAGCAACCTCATGAAGCCTTACGGTATGTTCCTGGTCACCGGCCCAACCGGTAGTGGTAAAACCGTATCACTCTATACCGGTGTAAACATCCTCAATACCGAAGACAGGAATATATCAACCGCCGAGGACCCCGTGGAAATCAACCTGCCTGGTGTTAATCAGGTAAACGTCGACGACAAGGTTGGCATGGACTTCCCGGCAGCACTCAAAGCCTTTTTACGTCAGGACCCCGACATTATTCTGGTGGGCGAGATACGTGACCTCTCCACCGGCAGTATCGCCATCAAGGCTGCACAAACCGGCCATATGGTGTTATCAACCCTGCATACCAACGATGCGCCACAGACCATTCAGCGTATGGTCAACATGGGCATACCGCCTTTCAATATCGCCGCCGCGGTTAATATTATTATCGCCCAGCGACTCGGCCGCCGCCTGCACGGTGATAGTAAAGTCGTCATGGATATCCCGAGAGAGGCCTTGCTGGAAGAAGGCTTCACCGAAGAGGATCTTGCCGATCCAAATTTCAAGCTTTACGGCCCCGGTAATACAGACGAGGTACCCGGTGGTTACAAGGGACGTGTCGGCATCTACCAGGTCATGCCAATATCAGAAGAGATGGGGCGCCTGATCATGATGGATAAAAACGCCTACGAACTCGGCGACCAGGCGAGAAAAGAGGGCATACCAGATATACGCCGCTCTGGACTGGTAAAGGCGATGCAGGGTGTAACAAGCCTTGAAGAAATTAACCGCGTTACAGTCGAGTAACTATAATCATCAGACACAATAAGAGTTAATCATGGCCAATCCCAAACAAAGTAAAGACCTGTTATTTGTTTACGAAGGCAAGGACAAATCAGGCCGACTGGTTCGTGGCGAAGTAATGGCCATATCGGAGGCCATCGCCAAGGCGCAACTTCGCAAGCAAAATATCACGCCTAGTAAACTCAAGCAGAAGAAGGCCCGTAGAAGAGGCAAGGCGATCACACCTGGTGACATCGCCGCATTTGCACGTCAGCTGACTACCATGATGCGAGCCGGTGTACCGATGATTCAATCTTTTGAGATCACCGGCCGGGGCCATGAAAATCCGAACATGCAGGACCTTATCCTGGCACTAAAATCCGAAGTTGAAGGTGGCGTCAACCTCGCCGACGCTATGGAGAAACACCCCCTGCAGTTTGATAACCTGTTTGTCCAGCTGGTTCGGGCTGGCGAGCAGTCCGGTGCACTTGAGACCTTGCTGGACAAGGTTGCTACCTATAAAGAAAAATCCGAGGCGCTGAAAAAGAAGATCAAAAGCGCCATGGGTTACCCGATTGCGATCCTGGTCGTCGCGGGTATCGTCAGCGGCATCCTGTTAATCTTTGTTGTACCGCAGTTCAAGGAAGTATTTGCCAGCTTCGGTGCAGACCTCCCCGCATTTACCCTGTTGGTCATTGCGATGTCTGAATTTATGCAGGCCTGGTGGTTCCCGATTGCTCTGGTTCTTGGCGGTATAGTTACCGGCCTGATTGAAGCAAACAAGCGCTTCCCGGGGTTTCGTAAAGCGATGGATAGATTAAAACTGAAACTGCCAGTGGTCGGAAATATTCTCGTCAAGGGCACCATTGCCAGATGGTCCAGCACCATGGCGACCATGTTTGCCGCCGGTGTGCCGCTGGTAGAAGCGATGGATTCTGTAGCTGGCGCCTCAGGCAATGTCATTTATGAGGAAGCAACGCTAAACATGAAGGACGACATCGCAGCCGGTACGCAGCTACAGACCTCCATGCGCACACATGGTTCCGAGCTCTTTCCCAATATGGTCATACAAATGGTCTCAATTGGTGAGGAGTCGGGGCAGCTCGATGGAATGCTGCAGAAAGTAGCAGACTTCTATGAAGAAGAGGTTAACAACGCCGTAGATGGTTTGACCGCCATGCTGGAACCACTGATTATGGCCTTCCTCGGCGTAGTCATTGGCGGCCTGGTTATTGCGATGTACCTGCCTATCTTCAAGCTTGGCGCTGTCGTTTAAACCCGCAACAACTTATACATTAATTTAAGGCCATACCTGTTTCAAAACGGGTGTGGCCGATTGTTTAAACACACGACCAGATTGACTGCATGAGTCTTACTGCTATTGCCAATGAGTTCCCAATACTGATTATGATCATGGTCGCCGCATTCGGCGCCTCAATTGGCAGTTTTTTAAACGTTGTCATTTATCGCTTACCCATCATGATGTACAAGGAATGGCAGGCACAATGCAATGAGCTAAAACAAGATCCTGTACTGGAACACCTTCCAAAAGAACCTCTCTCTCTGGCAATGCCCGGCTCATCCTGTCCCAGCTGCTCACATTCCATACACCCACTCCACAATTTACCCATCATCAGCTTCATCTGGCTAAAGGCTAAATGTAAATATTGTGGCACTAGCATCAGTCCCAGATACTTTCTGGTAGAACTCTCCGGCGCTTTACTCGCTTTATTTATCTTCTCGCGCTATGGCGCCAACCCCGGGACGTTTTTCATACTGCTTTTCACGTTTCTGCTGCTGCCACTGATTTTTATCGACATAGAATACAAGCTACTGCCGGACAACATTACCTTTCTATTACTCTGGTCTGGTGTCATCTATTCCCTGCTGGGGTTTGGCATCAACATCGAGTCCAGCATATGGGGCATCATCGCCGGTTATCTCTCTTTATGGTCTGTATATATCATTTTCAAACTGGCCACTGGCAAGGAGGGTATGGGATATGGCGACTTCAAGTTGCTGGCTGCACTGGGGGCATGGGTTGGGTGGCAGCAACTACTCCCTGTCATCCTGATCTCGTCACTTACAGGCACCGTTGCCGGCATTACCCTGCTCATCATTGCCAGAAGCAAGGGCAAACAGATGACCTCCATCCCGTTTGGCCCCTATCTAGCCATGGGTGGCTGGATCACCCTGCTATGGGGGCAAGACTTGACCAGGTGGTACCTGTCAACAATGTAAACTGGTTATAGTCGTCATAGCCACATTATCCTAAACTGTGTGGAACCTCTTAATAATATTCCACCATGATTAAAATTGGTCTCACGGGCAATGCCGGCAGCGGAAAAACTACCGCACTTGAATTTTTTCTGTCCAAGGGAATAGATGGAATAAGCTCGGATTCCATCAATGCTGACCTGCGCAGCCACTGCAAGTATCTGTCGACAGCACTGGAAAACATTCTCAACACAAAACTGGCTGACGATAACGGACTAATAGACATTGCCCTGCTTCGTGGAGTGATTTTTTCATCAAAATCCACACAAAAGCACGTGGAAATGTTGCTACATCCCATCATAATGGAGAATATAGACCTGCAAATAGCGCTGCTGTCTCAACGCGCCTACTGCATTATTGAGATACCGTTATTGTATGAAGCCGGTCTGCTGTCACAGGTGGATTCCGTGCTACTAATTACAGCAGACAGGGAACAACTGCTCCGACGCCTAACCTCAAGAAGTCAACTGACAGTTGATGATGCCACAGATATTCTGGATAACCAGATGACAGATAATCATAAATTTCGATGCAGTAATGATATAGTGCTGAATGATGACACTCAGGAGAACTTTCTGGAGCGTCTGCAAACGTTACACATCAGGTATTCCTGACAGACCAAGATGCCACATAACTCATACGAATTTCCGCTAACTGAATTCATCAGAACGGCATTGAAAATTGACCGTCTGGGGCGTTTTTTCGCCCAACCTGAAACATGTACCTCGGAAGAAGATATCCGTAATCTGGTTATGCGCATGCTTGAACTGTATAGCCTTATCGCCAGGGCCGAACTCAAAAACGAACTCATTAAGGAAGTTGACAAACGCACACTCAGACTCAACCGCCTGAAGAGCTTCAAGGAAATTGATCTGCAGGCACTCGAAGAGACCATTGCCAGCCTGAGATCTGCACTGAAAGAACTAAAGTCCATTCCCACAGACAGTTATTCAAAATCCCTGCCTTATCTGATTGATGCCGTGAAACAAAGGCAGGCAGTGCCTGGCGGACAGTTTGAATTTGATTTGCCTGGCTACCAGTACTGGCTCGATTCAGGTGCAGACCAGTGCAAATCACAAATAAGGGATGTTTTATCGGGACTTACCCCGATTACGAAAACCGTATCTCTATTACTGGATCTGATCAGAAACTCTGCAACAGGTACAAACGAAACCGCGCCCAATGGGGTATTTCAGCTAACCGACAGCGGCGATAGTGAGTTGATTATTATTCAGCTACCTGAAAATGCTCATATATACCCGGAAATCAGTGGCGGTAGACACCGCGTATTCATCCGTTTCCTGGAATACAAGGACATTCACACCAAGGCAAACCAGGCAAGCAAAAATATCAGCTTTACCCTAAAAACCTGCCATATATAGCTACGCCACCTTGCCGTGGCAGTGTTTATACTTTTTACCAGAGCCACAGGGGCATGGATCGTTGCGCCTGACTTTGCCGGCAGACTTCACGGCCTGATCTTGTTCAGGTAATGCCGGGGCGGGATTCAAAATATGCTCTACATCCAGTCTTGCCAAAATTATTATGACATCACGTTTAATGCTTTCCAGCATTTCAGAAAACATTTCAAAGGCTTCTCGTTTATATTCCTGCTTAGGGTTTTTCTGGGCATAACCCCTCAACCCAATGCCCTGTCTCAGGTAATCCATGGCCGCCAGATGGTCTTTCCAGTTTGAATCCAGTACGCTCAGCATGACATCCTTTTCTATACTGGAAATTATTTCAAAGCCAAGCGCCTTGCGTTTTTCATCATACATTGCCTTGGTTTCATCTACTAACGCCTCAAACAATGTCTCTTCATACAGGTTGTCGTCAGACTTAAGTTTACTCTTCACTTGTATACGTAAACCGAACAGGTCATATAACCCGGACTCCAGTCCATCTAAATCCCACTGCTCCTCCAGGCTTCCAGGCTGTATGTGCTGAGAGAATACATTCTGTAACTGTTCTATCCACAGTGAATCAATGGTGTCCGCAATAGACTCAATCTCCATCAACTCATTGCGCTGATCATAAATTACCTTTCTCTGATCGTTTGCAACATCATCATACTCAAGCAGGTTCTTCCGGATATCAAAGTTGTGTGCCTCAACCTTTTTCTGTGCATTTTCTATCGCCTTGGTAACCCATGGGTGTTCAATAGCCTCACCTTCCTCCATACCCAGTTTCTGCATCAGGCTGGATACGCGATCTGATGCAAATATGCGCATCAGATTATCTTCAAGCGAAAGATAAAAACGTGTTGATCCAGGGTCACCCTGACGTCCAGATCGTCCACGCAACTGATTATCAATACGCCTGGACTCATGACGCTCTGTACCGACGATATGCAAACCACCCGCTTCAACAACTGCTTTATGTCGTATGGCCCACTCATCCTCTATTTTGGTTACCTGGTTTTCATGCGGTTTGTTACCCAGGGCCTTGATTTCTTCCTGCGGATTACCACCCAGAACAATATCGGTACCACGACCCGCCATATTGGTTGCAATGGTAACGGCCCCTGATGCACCTGCGTTGGCGATAATATGTGCCTCCTTTTCATGATGCTTCGCATTAAGCACCTGATGTTTTACACCCTGCTTTTTCAATAACTTGGAGATATCCTCTGAAACCTCGATAGATGCCGTACCAACCAACACTGGCTGGCCGCGCTCGCGACTCGCCTTAATATCCTCTATAACTGCCTGATACTTTTCTCGTGTCGTAAGGTAAATTTGATCCGGCATGTCCACCCTGGCCATTGGTTGATTGGTAGGTATAACAACAACCTCCAAACCATATATCTGCAGGAATTCCGGTGCCTCGGTGTCAGCAGTTCCGGTCATGCCACTTAACTTATTGTATATTCTGAAGTAATTCTGATAGGTAATGGATGCCAACGTCTGGTTTTCATGCTGGATCGCAACACCTTCTTTTGCTTCTACCGCCTGATGCAAACCATCTGACCAACGTCGTCCATCCATCGTACGACCGGTAAACTCATCAACAATAACAACTTCATTATCACGTACAATATAATCAACATCTCGCGTGAATAAATAATGCGCCCTGAGGGATGCAAGCACATGGTGCATTAATGCAATATTGTTAACGTCGTATAAGCTGGTGCCAGGTTCAATCAGCCTGTTTTTGTATAACATAGCCTCAACAGCCTCATGACCGGCTTCACTGAGATTAATCTGCTTGGCCTTTTCATCAATACTAAAATGACCGCCATCTCCTTCGCTCACTTCAGCTTTTAACTGTGGAGATAGTCGATTGATCGTCTGGTATAACGCCGAACTGTCCTCAGCCGCTCCGGAAATGATTAATGGTGTCCGGGCTTCATCAATCAGGATAGAATCGACCTCATCAACGATTCCGTAGTTCAGTGGTCTTTGTACCTTATCCTCGGCACGAAAGGCCATATTGTCGCGAAGATAGTCAAAGCCGAATTCATTATTGGTGCCGTAGGTAATATCAGCCTCATATGCGACCTTGCGTTGTTCGGTACTCAACTGACTGACAATCAGACCGGTAGATAATCCGAGATACCCATATAGCTTACCCATCCATTCCGAATCCCGCTGCGCCAGGTAATCATTGACAGTAACAACGTGTACGCCGTGTCCAGGCAAGGCATTCAGGTAAGCAGCGAGTGTCGCAACCAGCGTTTTACCCTCACCTGTTTTCATTTCTGTAATTTTTCCGTCGTGCAATGTCATACCACCAATTAATTGCACATCGTAATGTCGCATGGATAAGACACGCTGCGAGGCTTCCCTGACGACGGCAAATGCTTCCGGAATCAGGGCATCCAGTTGCTCCCCCATATCAAGCCGCTGCCGGAATTCTATGGTTTTTGCCTGCAGCGAGGCATCGTCTAACTGACTGAATTCAGTTTCCAGTGCATTAATTTTTTTAACTAAATTCGAATAACCACGAATAATTCGATCATTACGTGTACCAAAAAGCTTTTTAAGCGGTTTTAACATGCCCAACCTATTGCGGAAAAAAGATGATATTCAGATGACTAGCGATTTTAAACGGTGATCTGGCCCGATAATCGAATGTTAAAAACAGCGCGTATTGTATCCCATATGCCAGAGGAGTTTGAGCATATTTGGAGCGTGGGGAAACCCGGGAGAGCGTTAAAAAATGGGTTCAGCGGGCTTTTTTGGCGCCCAATATGTACTTCCTCGGATTAACGACCTTATCATCCTTAAGAACTTCAAAATGCACGTGCGGTCCAGTGGATCGACCGGTTGAGCCCATTTTTGCAATAACCTCGCCCTTTTCGACCTTATCGCCGACCTTCACCATTAATTTTGAGTTGTGCGCATAACGAGTCACATAACCATTACCATGGCTAATCTCTATCAGGCGCCCAAATCCATGCTTGTTTTTTGCCAGGGTAACAATACCAGAGGCAACCGAAACCACATCAGATCCCTTCTTGCCAGCAAAATCCACGCCCGCATGCCAACTTGTCTTGCCGGAAAACGGGTCTATCCTCTTGCCGTAATGGGATGACAGCCAGCCATTTTTTACAGGCTTGCCATTTGGCAGAACCTGCTCCCTCAATTCCCTGTC
>JAPHTU010000335.1 GCA_026196145.1 Gammaproteobacteria bacterium | reverse complement strand
TCTGTGCCTCGACCATTATTACAGCGGCAGCGGGAAAACGCTGCTTGAACATGCGTGTCCACTCGCCGTGATAGGCGCCGACATCAATGGCGTGTGTCGGCTCGAAACCCCATTGCTTTAATGCATCGAGTGAGGCCTCTACGCTGGGAAAGCGGTCTTCAATATACAGGCTACGGCCAAATCGATAGATTTTCCTGCGGAGTTTTCTGGGCAGAATGTTTTTTAATAGATGGGACAATACATTCTCCAGTGAATGGTGTTGCGCCTGTGACTGGTTAAAGGCGCAATCTTAACAGGGATAGACCCGGCGGGACAAAGGCCGGATATATATTGGCGTAAATTGTATATATAATTTTAACTCTGAAAACAGAGGGTGTTATGCCAGCAAACAAACTTGCCCGCCTATGCGAATCAATAGCGCTGAAACGTAAGTTATCCAAAAGCCTCCGTGTCGGTATTATTAACCGGCTATGCCCGGATTTTATGAAAGGTTATGAGTTCGAGACAGGTTTTTTCGGATTTCGCTATCGGGGGAATACGCAAAACCTGATTGACAGGAAGGTGCTTTTTTCCGGCTGCCATGAATGCGATGTGCTGGCCTTTATTCGGGATTTTATGGCAATGCTCGACAAGCCGGTTTGCATTGATATCGGCGCAAATATCGGCCATCACGCACTCTTTATGTCAAAGCACGCAAACAAGGTGCTGGCCTTTGAACCCTACGGACCGGTCAGGCAGTCATTGCAGGAGAAACTGGAGCTAAACCATATATCCAATGTTGATATCTATCCGGTTGCACTGGGTGAAAAAAACGAGAGCAAACAGTTTTTTGCGCCACCAGAGGGAAATCTGGGTATGGGGTCCTTTGTGGAAGAATTTTCAAACGCCAATCGTTCGGATGAAAAGCTGGATGTAAGGCGGGGGGATGATTTTTTTGCAGAGTTGGGTATCGAGCGGGCAGATTTTATCAAGCTAGATGTTGAAGGCTTTGAAAAAGAAGTCCTGTCGGGTGCACAAGAAACTTTAGCCCGCTTGCGTCCGGTGGTGTTATTTGAAAGCAGTATCAGACTGGACAATGCACTGCACAGCATGCAGGAGATCGAGGGGATATTTCCTGAGGACTACCGCTATTTTCGCTTTACCCATATCGGCAAGCGACGTCATGGTAAGTATAAGCTGGTGGAGTTGAGCCAGGACATGATAGATGGCCGTGATGAGCTGGCAATATTGGCAGTGCCCGTAGAGCGCAAGGTTCCCATGTCAGCTTCAATACGTATATTGCCTGGATGAATAACGAATCTTTTATGTAGCGTTAGCATTGGTTTTTTCTGCTCTTCGTTTATTCAGAGAGACATCACTTCCTGTTATGGTAAATAACGACCCTTTCTTTGTCGGATGCAGAGAATTCCTTTATTGGTTGCCGGCCTAATATGGTGCTGACGCGATCTACTGTTGATGGATCAAGGTGTTTTACCCTGATGGCGATATAGTCTGCTGTGTTAAGCCAGTACTTTGCGTTTTCCTGAATATCACCATTATCTAGTTGTCTGGCAAACTCGACCAGGATCTCCCGGTCTCTATGAGTCATGCGTATATTTGCATAATAGTTAACATGAAAAAGGTTAGCTAGCAGCGTTTCTCCTGGCTGGATGTTTTGTTCCAGCCAATAACCCGCTTCTCGCTGATAACGCTTGGATTCACCTGTGGAGATTAACCCATCCAGAAGCATAAAAATAATAAAGAGTACACTGAGGGTTTGTATAGACCTGAGTTTCCAGTTGCTGGAATCAGTGCTCTGGAATATTTTGGCGAGCGCAAAACTTGCAGGCAAGGCAGCGAATAGAGCGACAGGCATGGCGAAACGACTGGAAAGGAAAAAGTAGTACGTTACATACACGGCCATGTAGGCGATATTGATCATGGATAGCCAGATCAGTATCGGCATATGTTTTATCTGTATCTTTAATTTTGCGTAGATCGCCAGTATGAGTACGAGCAGCGTGATCCGTTTAATGCTGGTAAGCAGTAGTATCGTAAAGAGGGTCGCAATGACGCCGACGACACCAAAATCATCTGATTTCGGGTCGAGTACCTGCGTAGCAAGTATTTCGCCTTTCTCCGGGATTTTATGCGCCAACGCGTTGTAGGCATTTATTACCAGTTCAAACGGATCAGTCAGCCTTCCGGTAGGTATTGAGTCGCCGTTTATTAGCCATGCCAGTAACAGGAGCAAGCCACAAGCCAGAGGCAGGAGGTAAATGCTGGCGATTTGCATCAGTCTTGTGGTTAATCGCGTGTTGCCGATGAATAGAAGAGCTAGTGGCGCGAACACCAGGAAGGCAATGCCCTCGATACGGAACAGGGTAGCAATGATCAATGCAAGGCCGAGTAAGATGCCGTGAACAAGTTTGCCGGTTTCATGTATCTTGATTAGCAGTGACAGTACCCACATGATGCAGAACCAGAAACCAGGGCCACGAAAAATATCGGCACGGTATTCGTTAATATAGGGGTGAATAGAAATAATGATGAGCCCTGCGATTAATACTTGCCTGTTGGCCCCCAGTGTTTGAAGAATGCTTATAAACAGCCAGGCAATGCCGGCAAAAAACAGGCTGTTGAGCAGGAATGCAGATGCCTCGAGTTCGAGGAAAGTTATCTTGTGGATCAGTGCAATGAGTATGGGGTAAAAATTCCACATATAGAGCTTTAAGGCGGCTCTCCAATCCCAGTTACCAATATGGTACGCAACGTCCACATATAAAATGCCGTCGGAATTGACCGTGTCATTGGTCAGAATGACCCAGACGGAAAATATCGCACTGATTAATACGGCGAGCCGCCGCAAATCAGTAGTTAGCCATTGCCAGGCATTTTGTAGTGGATTATTCATTGGGGCGCATTCTCCCGTATTACACGCCGGGTGCCAACTTCCGCGTAACATTCCGTTATAATCGCCGCCTTTGCAGTAGTGTGACAGCTTGATATGAAAATTTTGGGGATATCCGGTGCCGTGTTCCACGATGCCTCTGCGGCTTTGGTCATCGATGGTGAAACCGTAGCAGCAGCCGAGGAAGAGCGGTTCATACGCGACAAACACGCCAAGGGGCGTTTTCCCCTGGAGGCGGCAAAATTCTGTATGCAGCAGGCTGGCATTGGTCCTGAGGATATCGATATGGTGGCCATGCCATACGGGAAAATTCCGCTCACCTCTCCGGCCCGCTGGCATTATGCGCGGCGCTACTGGTATGCCCCTGATCGTGCCCTGACGGCATTATTTGCGGGTAACCGCAGGTACTACCGTAACGTCAAAATGGCGCATCAACTAATGGATGACCTGGGAATCGACCGTAATCGCACACAACTGATACCGGTTGAGCACCACCTGACCCATGCCTCCAGTGCCTACCATCTGAGTGGTTTTGAGGGGAAGTGTGCGATTATCGGTATCGATGGCAAGGGTGAATATGCCACGACCTTTTTCGGTTACGGTGAAAACGGCAAGATTCACAAGATCAAGGAATTCTACGACCCGGATTCATTGGGTGGTCTGTATGCTGCCATGACGGAATACCTGGGTTTTGAAATGCTGGATGGTGAGTTCAAGGTCATGGGGATGGCGCCCTATGGCGACCCGAGCAAGCATGATCTGTCACGCCTGATTAAATATTCAAAATCTGATTTTCAGGTGAATACCCAGTACACCAACGTGGTCGGCCTGCGACGTTACAAGGAAAACGGCAAGGGCTATTTCTTCAGTCCTAAACTTATCGATTGGCTTGGCCCCAAGCGCCAGGGCGATGAAATCGATGATCCCTATATCGATTACGCCGCCAGTATTCAACAAATACTGGAGGATGTCTCGCTGGGGCTGATCGAGCATTATGTCGGCGACATCATCCGTGAAACCGGCAAGCTGTGCTTTGCCGGCGGTGTCGCCCTCAACGTCAAGTTGAACCAGAAGATTATCGACCTGCCCGGTTTAACTGAACTGTTTGTGCAGCCGGCTGCCGGTGATGCGGGTACGGCGCTGGGTGCGGCCACCTATGTGGCCAAAGAACAGGGTGACCAGGTCAGGCCAATGGAGCATGTCTACCTGGGGCCGAGTTACACCAATGAGCAATGCATCGCTGCCTGTGAGGCACGTGAAGAAAAACTGAGCTGGAAAAAGCTAGAGAATGCTCCGGCGCAGACGGCAAGGATTCTAGCTGACGGAAATCCCGTCTCATGGTTCCAGGGACGTATGGAATTTGGCCCACGTGCACTGGGAAATCGCAGCATACTGGGTGACCCGGGTGTGCGTGAGATAGCAGACCGCATCAATACCCAGATCAAATACCGTGAGCGCTGGCGTCCATTTTGTCCGAGCATGCTGGACACGGTAGCGCCCGAGATTATCCAGACGGACCACCCGTCACCCTACATGACATTTGCCTTTACCGTGGCAGAAGCGTGGAAAGAGCGTATTCCTGAAGTGGTGCATGAAGATGGCACGGCGCGTACCCAGGTCGTCAATGAGAAAACCAATCCCCGCTATTACGCCCTGCTTAAGGAGATGGAAAAGCTCAAGGGTTATGGCGTGGTATTAAATACCTCGCTGAATCGCCGCGGGGAGCCCATGGTGTGCTCGCCAGAAGATGCACTGAATATGTTTTTTGGTTCTGACCTGGAATACCTGGTAATGGAAGATATCCTGGTGACGAAAGACTGATCAATCCTATTCAACTCACGGCGTTTACCATTGCCTCGCACAGGGCCATCAGGTCATCGTCGTTGATGACATAGGGCGGCATAATATAGATAAACCGGTTAAATGGCCGGATCCATACGCCCTGCTTTACGAAGGCCTCGCATAACCGGGCACGGTCAACCGGGTTTACCATCTCAATTACGCCGATGGCGCCCAGTACCCGGACATCCAGTACCTCTGTTGCCTCACGAGCAGGTTCAAGCTGTTGCTGCATGATGACCTCTATCTGCTTTACCCTGGCCTGCCAGTCGTTCTGTAGCAATAGCTGGATACTGGCGTGGGCCACGGCGCAGGCCATGGGGTTGGCCATAAAGGTTGGGCCATGCATAAATACCCCGGCCGCAGATTGATTGACAGTCTGCGCGATCTCCTGTGTTGTCATCACTGCCGCCATGGTCATCATGCCGCCGGTCAGTGCCTTGCCAAGACATAGTATGTCCGGCACTACACCGGCATGTTGCAGGGCAAACAGCTCGCCTGTTCGGCCGAAACCCGTCGCTATTTCATCGAAGATGAGTACCAGGCCATAATCATCACAGGCCTCGCGAAGCCGGCGTAAATATTCCGGATGGTAAAACCATAGTCCACCTGCACCCTGTACGATGGGTTCAATAATGATGGCAGCGACCTCGTGTTGATGACGCTCGATGAGATCTTCCATGGCATTAAAGTCATTCTGATCCCAGCTATCGTGGAAACGGCATACCGGGCGCGGTGCGTAGATCTGTTTTGTCAGCATGCCGCTAAATAACTGATGCATGCCGTTTTCCGGGTCGCTGACTGCCATGGCACCCGTCGTGTCCCCATGATAACCACCCCGAACTGTCAGGAAGCGAGTGCGCTTTTGCTGCCCCCTGGCCTGCTGGTACTGTACTGCCATTTTGAGTGCGGCCTCTACCGATACAGAACCCGAGTCGGCATAAAATATGGCCTGCAATGGTTCGGGGG
>JAPHTU010000038.1 GCA_026196145.1 Gammaproteobacteria bacterium | reverse complement strand
GCGTGACCGACTCGGGCAGCGGTACGACACTGGATGGCACGATAGCGACGGTGAATGTGGCACCGGCGAATGATGTGCCTACTCTGACAAGCTTTGCCGGTGTCATTGATTCAGTGAACGAAGATACCGAAGTTGAAATCACTCTAGCAGAGCTCAAGGCTCAGGGTGACGAGGCCGATGTCGACGGCACGGTGGATGGCTTTGTCATCAAGGCATTGAGTAGCGGTACCCTTAAAATTGGTTCGACAGCAGGAACTGCTGTCGCTTTTGTTGCAGGCGTTACCGATACCGTGGACGGTACCAATAATGCCTACTGGACCCCGAGTCTCAATGATACCGGGGCAGCTATCAATGCCTTTACTGCGGTAGCGCTGGATAACAATGGAGCCGAATCCAGTATAGCCCGGCAGGCACAGATCGATGTTGTGGCCGTTAATGATGCGCCATCCGGGGCAAATAACACAGTAAGCCTGGATGAGGATAGTAATTATGTATTTGTAGCGGGGGACTTTGGTTTTAGTGACCCTGTTGAGGGTGATGCCTTTTCCGGTGTTGTTGTTACCGTTGCACCGACGACGGGGAGTTTGAGCCTGACCGGCTCAGGGATTGTTACAAACGGGCAACTAATTGGTATTGCTGACATCAATGCGGGCAAACTGGTATTTACACCGGTTGCAGGTGCGAGTGGCGCAGCTTATTCAAGTTTCAGCTTTCAGGTCGTGGATGATGGCGGCACGGCCAATGGTGGAGTGAATACCGATCAAACCAGTAATGCCATGACGATTAATGTAGATCCCGTCGTTGTACTTGTCCCACCACCTGAACCAGATCCTGAGCCTGATCCCGACCCTGAACCTGAGCCACCCCCGCCAATTATTGATCCAGGACCTGATCCTGACCCGGAGCCCGATCCTGAGCCTGAACCCGATGTAGAAGAGGCTGAAGCGGATGATGAGGCAGACAGCGAAGAGGATACCGGGGACGATGATGAGGCTTCTGATAACGGGGCCCTTGATCTATCTGCCCTGTACCTGGCAGATACGATATTCAGCGATGGAGATAATAATGATCCAACAACGGCTGGCGCTGGCGTGATTCGTGTCAGCTTGCAGTCAATAGTTGGTTCAATTGCCATGCAATCACCCGCCTTCTCGGCAGGCCTGATACCCACGATTGTGCTGGATGATGAGACGGCAGTTACCGAGGATTCCATTCTTGATGTGAACAGTAACTTTAACCGTGATCTGGACAGGATGAAGGAAAATACTGAGCAAGGCAGTGGTGTGAATGCCAATACCGTTGGTACCGCTGTCGTCGTCACCACCGGCGTTAGCGTTGGTTATGTTATCTGGTTGATCCGGAGCGGTGTGTTGCTCAGTAGTGTGCTTTCTGCGTTGCCTGCATGGCGGCTTATTGATCCATTGCCGGTATTGAGTTTCATGATGCATAAGTCAGATGATGAAGATGATGAATCGCTTGAGACTATTGTAGAGTCCAGTACGGAAGAAAATAACAATGAAGAAAAATAACAGGCATCCATGCTGATTGAATGCCCGTCTACATTATTGAGTGGTTATGTTTAAGCTTGATGCAAAATCGCAGATAGCCCTGGGCCAGACTGGCCTGTTATTCAGTCTGTTACTGGTGGCTATATTGCTGAACATGATTCCTGATCGGTTGGGTGCAGTCCGCGAGGGACGCGCCATTATTGCCGAGGTTCTGGCATCCAACAGCTCGGCATTTATCACACAATCGGATCTCTATCGTCTAAAACAAAATCTCAGTCTGATTGTTAAAAGAAATGACGAAATATTATCAGCGGCTATACGCCGTGAAGATGGCAAGCTGGTTACGACGGCAGGGCCACATGAAAAATTATGGCAGGAAATGACAGACGACTCTTCGTCTGCCGCACAAATTCAGGTCCCCTTATGGGCGGGTAAACGGGAATGGGGAAGAATAGAGATACGATTTACCGAATTAGAACCCCCGGGTTTAATGGCCATCCTGATGGAACCGAGGATTAAGCTGATACTTTTTATCAGTGTCCTTAGCTTTATCATGTTTTATTTCTATCTGGGCAAGATGCTCAAGCAGCTTGACCCGTCACAGGCCATTCCGGAGCGAGTACGTTCCGCACTGGACGCATTGGCGGAAGGTTTGCTGGTAATGGATACGGATGGCAATATTGTGCTGGCCAACAAGGCATTTGCATCCGTGGTAAACAGCGACCCGGATGACTTGATCGGTGACCTGGCCAGTAAGTTTAAATGGGCAGGAAGAGACGGGCAGTTATTCAGTCCAGAGGCATTACCATGGTCCCAGGCGCTGGCATCAGGCAGGCCGGAATATGACAAAATGATGCGTCTGATCATCAGGGAAGACTTCTGGTTATCGTTTATCGTTAATAGCTCCCCGGTGCACACACCCGACGGGGACGTGGGTGGCATACTGGTCAGTTTTGATGACGTTACTGATCTGCAAGAGAAAGAAATTCAGTTAACCGAATCCAGGAAGGCGGCAGAGGAAGCCAACCGGAGCAAGAGTGAATTTCTCGCCAATATGAGTCATGAGATTCGTACACCCATGAATGCAATCATCGGCTTCGCCGAGTTGCTCATGCGTGGTCATGGTAAAAGCCAGGCTGATAATAAAAAACACCTGAAAACTATCCTCAATAGTAGCAAGCAGTTACTGGAATTGATCAACGATATCCTTGACCTGTCCAAGGTCGAATCCGGTCAAATGGAAGTTGAGAAGATATCCTGCGAGCCACACCGTATTATTCAGGAGGTCGTCAAGACACTCGGGGTGAAGGCCGAGGAGGCTAATATCACCCTTGATTTTGAGGTCAGGGGAGAGCTTCCGGCAACCGTTAGCAGCGACCCTCCAAAGTTGCGGCAAATTATTACCAACCTGGTTGGTAATGCCATTAAATTTACCGGCAAGGGTGGCGTCATTGTAGAAGCCTCTTTTCAGAACACCCCGGTAAATCCGCTATACATTATCAAGGTCATCGATACCGGTATTGGCATGACCGCAGATGTGGCTAAATCCATATTCAATCCATTTTCCCAGGCCGATAGCTCTATCACCCGGCGTTTTGGAGGCACTGGCCTGGGACTATCTATTTCGCTTCGTTTCGCAAAGGCGCTGGGTGGCGATATTGAGGTAAAGAGTGAGCCAGGCAAGGGCAGCCAGTTTATCGTGAGCTTTCATCCCGGTTCGCTAGATGGCGTGAAATTCATCAATGCCAGTGAAATCACACAGGCTGCTGAGGACGAAGATGAGGGTGAGGAGCAGAGCGGCCTATGGTCGTTTCAGCAAGCAAAGGTTCTGGTGGCCGATGACGGCCCCGATAACCGGGAACTGCTAAAACTGGTGCTGGGTGAGGTGGGTCTGGATGTAACAACAGTATCCAATGGACAGGAAGTGATAGATGCAGTTCAGCAACAGACGTTCGATGTTATTTTGATGGATGTGCAAATGCCGGAAATGGATGGCTTTACGGCGACGGGTATATTGCGCCAAAGAGGTATAGTGACACCGATTTACGCGCTGACAGCACACGCCATGAAGGGCTATCGAGAGAAATGTATTGATGCCGGTTTCACTGACTATATGTCAAAACCAGTGGATATCGATGAGCTTTTTAAGGTGCTTGCCGAGTTACTGGGAGCGGAGTTTGTTCAGTCCACCCCTGATGAAATTGATGAGGCTACGGGGCAGGGTGACGAAACAGCTGGCATGGATGGTGCGCTGCCAGGCAGCACGCTTAAAAGCCTGCTCGTGGTTGATGATGGCGAGGATAACCGCAATCTCATAAAGCTGGTATTAGGTGAGGCAGGCGTACAAGTTGAAACTGCCAATGATGGTCAGCAGGGCGTCGACATCGCCTCGAAAAAATCATTTGACTTGATATTGATGGATGTAGAGATGCCGGTTATGGACGGTATAACGGCAACCGACCTGTTGCGCAAGCGCGGCCTGCAAACCCCTGTTATTGCAATGACGGCACATAACGAGGAAGGCTTCAGAAAAAGGTGTCTTGCCGCAGGTTTTAATGATTTTCTTGGTAAACCGGTTGATGTCGGCAGCCTGTTGGAAACGCTGGAATCAATTCAACGTTCAGTTTCGAGTACTGAAGGGAAGACAGCAATTGTATCGCGGCTTGCCGGCCACGCTGCACTCCGGCCAACCATTGCGAAGTTTGTTTCACGATTGCATGATAAAAACAGGGAGATGGAGCAGGCTTTTGAAAACAACAACTTTGATGAACTGGCCGATATTGCGCACTGGTTAAAGGGGTCTGCGGGTACCGTCGGGTTTGATGACTTTACCGAACCAGCCGGCAAACTTGAGATCGCTTCACTGGCTCGTAATCAGGATGATGCCGGGGCGCAGCTTGCAATTATTAATGATATGGTGCGGCGTATCGTTGCTCCTCATGATGAATAATGGCCAATAATATGACCAACAACCAGAATAATGAGAGTGGCCTGGCTATTTCTAACAAGCTGAAGGGTTCACGCATTATGCTGATTGATGATGATGTCATCATGCTTGAGGTGGTAAAGGTTTTTCTTGAGGAAGAGGGGTATTACGATATTTTAACTACAGACCAGCCCGGCAAGGCGCTGGATCTTATGCTGGAAAAAACACCTGATGTATTATTGCTGGATCTGAATATGCCGGAGGTATCCGGTTTTGACATTATGCAAGTAATACATGAGCGCCATGAGTTTAAACATATCCCGGTCATTGTCCTTACATCGTCTACAGATGCAGATACCAAGCTACGCGCTCTTGAGTTGGGGGCAACTGATTTTCTTGCCAAACCTGTCGACGCCAGTGAATTAATACTGCGTCTGCGAAATATCCTGACGGTGAAGGCCTATATGGACCGGTTGACTTATTATGATCCAGTAACCGGCTTGTCTAACCGAAATCTTTTTCTAAGGCTGTTGAAGTGGGCTATCAAAAACTCAAACGGCAATGAAGCCAAACTGGCGGTTGTGCATATTGCTGCCGATAATTTGAAGGGTATTGGTGTATCACTGGGGCATGATGCAGTTGATGAATTACAATTATGTATTTGTGACCGTCTTTCAGGGAGTCTGTATTCCGCAGACAACATGGTGGGCAGGCGAAAACGTGAAGTCTGGAAAAATATTGGTCACCTGGGTGAGGGGCAATTCGTCACCTTTCTCGAGAGCGTTGAACATGTTGAATCTGTAGCGAATATTGCTGCAGACCTGCTGAGTGATTTTGAAAAGGAATTCTCTGTTGACGGGCACAATGTGTCCATTCCTGCCTCTATTGGCATCTCCGTCTGTCCCGATGATGCAACAACCCCGGAAACCCTGCTGAAAAATGCGAGTGCTGCGGCCGATATATCAAGGAGAAAACCAGGTCATCCACCACAATTCTTTTCCAGTAAAATAAGTGCTGCTTCAGTGGAAAAGTTACGGCTCGAAAGCCAGTTAAGGGCGGCGCTTGAAAATGATGAGTTCTTTCTTGAGTACCAGCCCATCGTCGATACAG
>JAPHTU010000003.1 GCA_026196145.1 Gammaproteobacteria bacterium | reverse complement strand
TGGGATCCGGCACGGACACAACTTAGCGAGATACTGAAGTCCATTGCAGCCATTGGTTATATCGCCCATCCCTATGACGCTACCCATAGTGAGCAGCTCAATAAACTAAGAAAGCGCCGCAGTATTGAGCGCATTATCTACGCTGGCATACTCGGCATGATGGTGATGAATTTCTCCATAGCGACCTACATCATGGGGGATTTTGATGTCATCGATGGAACACAACCACTCTGGATAACGGTAGGCAGGTGGACAAGCCTGTTTGTCTGTCTGACATTACTGACTTACCCGGGGCAGGATTTCTTTATTGGCGCCTGGCGTGATTTTCGTAATCGCAAACTGGGTATGGACATTCCTATCGTGCTTGGCCTGTCAGTCGCCTTTGGCGGCAGTTTGTACACAACCATCACGGGTCATGGTGAAGTGTATTTTGATTCAATCGCCATGTTTGTGTTCTTTGTGCTGCTGGCCCGGTATTTTGAAACACGCGGTCGTGTCAGTTCCGCTGCGTTCATGGACAGGCTGGCGCGGGCGGTACCGGCGATGGCACGCAAGGTTGATGACGAGCATGAGGACGGGCATGGAGTGCCGGTAATGGATCTGCTGCCCGGAGATATTGTGCTTGTCATGCCGGGCGAGCAGGTGCCCGTCGATGGAAAAATCATTTTCGGTAGTAGCAGCTTTGATGAGTCTTTGCTAACCGGGGAATCGGTACCTGTCTATCATGACGCAGGGGATTCTGTGGTTGCCGGGTCGATTAACGGTGAGCAGGCGGTCAGGGTAGAGGTATTGAAAACGGCGGGCAATACCATGATCGACCAGATTTCACGCCTGGTTGATGAGGGGCTGGAACAACGCCCCCGGGCAGCCCAGCTGGCGGAAAAAGCTGCCCGCTGGTTTGTGCTAGCTATCCTGGTCATCGCGACGATGACAGCCGGGTACTGGTATCTGGCAGATCCTGCTCAATGGCTTCCCAATACCATTGCCGTCCTGATTGTCACATGTCCATGCGCCCTGGCGCTGGCTACGCCTGTCTCATTGGCAATAGGGGCAGGACGTTTTATTAATTCAGGCATATTGCCATTGCGGATGTCCGCGCTTGATGGGCTTGCAAGGTCTGAGCAGATTGTGTTCGACAAGACAGGTACCTTGACGACCGGGCAGTTCAGGCTGGTAAAGATCTTGCCGCTGGGGACGTTGTCAGAGGATGACTGCCTGCAATATGCCAGGTCGCTGGTAAAGGCCTCTGAACATCCGGTGGCCCGTGCAATCAGGCAGATGGACGTTCAGCAAATAATTGAGGCGACTGATATCCACAACAAACCCGGACAGGGTGTGGAGGCGATAGTGGATAAAGCATGCTGGCGTTTTGGACGGCCTGATTATGCCAATGACATCGTGGATTCAACGTTACCTTCAATCGTTACCGAATATGAGCAACAGGGATATACGGTTTCTTTATTGGCTAATGAGGACGGCGTTCAGGCATTGTTTGCACTGGAGGATACGCTGCGGACAGAGGCAGTCAGTCTGATGCCCGGGCTGAGAAAGGCAGGCATTCATAAAATATCCATACTGAGCGGGGATGCCGCAGCGAGTGTTGATCGTGTCGGCAGGGAAACCGGTATTACCAGTCTGCATAGCCGTATGACGCCGACAGGCAAGCTCGACTGGTTGAGGAAGCAACAGCATGATGGCAAGGCAGTCGTGATGGTTGGGGATGGTATTAATGACGCACCCACATTGGCAGCAGCCGATGTGTCGATATCATTGGCGTCCTCAACTGATATGGCCAACGCCAGTAGTGACTTTTTGTTGATGAACGATGATATGGGCGGTATCTTGCGTGCTACCCTGCTTTCGCGCCTGGTATATAGCAATATCCGGCAAAACCTGTTGTGGGCGGTTGCCTATAATCTGTCTGCTGTGCCACTGGCCGCGGCAGGATATATTGCGCCATGGGCAGCAGCTATCGGTATGTCAGTCAGCTCAATCATTGTCGTAGGCAATGCTTTACGACTTCAGTCCAAGTAGACTGGAGTTTTGTAGTTAGTGTGTACCTGATTAATTATTACTCGGAGAAATATGATGTTGAAGGTCTTTAATATGCCATTTGTTTTGATCCTGTCTGCATTATTGTTTACGAATATCGCCTGTGCAGAGCAGCTTTCCAGCCAGGAAATTACGGCATTATTTTCGGGAAGAACTGCCGAGTGCATCAAGACCAAGGATAACAGCACCTGTGATACATTTATGAGCAAGCAGGGTGATGTCAAGCGGCACACTCATAAGGACAATAAGCTGCGGCTGGGGAAATGGTATGCCGACGACAATAATCAGCTATGCATCCAGTGGCAGGGTAAAACCAAAGCCCTGTGTTTTACCGTGAGCAAAAACATAGATCGCACATACAATCTGGACAGGAAGGGGAAAACTAAATCCACTATTACGGGACTGTCTGCGGGTGATACGACAGGCAGATAGTTCATGCTTTTTGCAGTGCCTGTCTGCAGCACCGAAAAAGCGTATCTGTTTATGCTAATAATCTGAATAAGTAGTAAACACTATGCCATGGTGTATGATCAGCAGGAGGAGGGGATACATACGTAGGTTCAGAGTGTACGTTCAGACCAGGTTTTCTCCTTTTGTGTAAAACATTAAAAACATCCATACAGGAGAGTGAAATGACTTTAAGGAAATTATTATCAACTGCAGTCGTCGTCGGTACGGTGATATGCGCGGCACCTGCTGCAATGGCCCATGACCCCGGCGCTGGTCAAGGTTACGGTAATCCATATGGCGGTGGCTGGGGAGGTGGTCCCTGGGGTAACCGTGGTTGGCGTGGCAATGATAGCAGCTGGGAAGATGGCTCTTTCATGGGCGACAGCCGTGGTTCCGGTCGTGGTACTGGTAGTGGTAGCGGTGAGTTCAATGCGAACTTCAGTGGCAAAGGCCGCGGTAACATGGACGCCAACACTGACTGGGACGGTTCCGGCTACGGTGGAAGCAACAACTATGGTTACGGACCTCGTGGCTATGGTGGCGGTCCTCGCGGCTATGGACGCCCTGGTATGCAGCGTATGGCACCTCCGGCTGCTCCACAGGCACCAGCTAGAAAATAGCCTTCGGAATATTCTCAGGCTTCGCGCCTGAATCATTCGGACTGTAGGCCATGCGGCGCATATATGCGTCGCACGGCCTTATCGAAATACTTCGATCATCCTTGAGTACCATGAATATAAAAAGCGAGTCTATCAGCAAACTTGGACACCTGATGGTGGACGCCTTTCATTACCTGGCGCTATTCGTTATCGGTGGCACCATTGTCTGGTCTGCAGGCTATGAGTATATCGGCATGATGTCTCAGGGCTATGCCAAGCTTAAAGATATCCTGTTGTTGTTTATCTATCTTGAATTGGGCGCCATGGTGGGAATTTACTTTAAAACTCACCAGTTACCGGTTCAATTTCTTACCTATATTGCGATTACAGCGCTGGCCAGACACCTGGTTGTGGATCTGAAGGACATGAGCGTTCTGGACCAGTTATATTTGATGTTGGGAATCTCGGGCGCCATCCTGATGTTGACCTTCTCGATTATTGGCATGGGATATGCCAATAAAAATTTAAAGATGGAAGAAGAGGATAGGGATTAGTTGTCTTTATACGGTCTGCATCAGGTCGGTTTGACGCTATATATCCTTTATGAGGCAGGATATGCACGCTATGGCAGGTGCGATTAATCCGATGAACCAGTCGATGCGACACATGCGTCATGAGATCAATAAATTATCTAAGCCGGAAAAGATGATGTCGTTTTTTTAATTGAAATACTGTTAGAAAATACTAATGATCTAGTTATAACGTAAAGCTTCATATTAAGAACATACCGAAATACTTATAAATGCGTAACCACTGGTTTGAATGATGATAAAAGTCAATTTTCCCTGTAGAAAGTGACGTTACTTAACATGAGTCAAGGAAAGTGATGTTTTATTGGCCTAGAGTTGCGCGAATATTATAAAAATACAATTATTAAGGGACAAGAAGATGGACGTGATTGTGGAGGTGCCCGTGACAAGCGGACCGGATGATTTTCTGGTGGTGGCGCTATGAACCTTTCCGGCATCCTTGTGGTTACCACGCCACCGGAAATAGACGCGTTGATCGACACGCTCAATGCCATGCCTGGCCTTGAAGTCCACAATGTGGACCGCGACAGCAGCAAGCTGATTGTTGTTCAGGAAGCCGAATCAATTCACGATGAAATTGATGGCCTGAAAAAAATCAAGAAACTCCCCGGTATCGTGTTGGCTGACATGGTCTATCACTACTTCGCCGAGGATGAAAGCCTCATGCCTGAACTCCCTGAAGATCTGGATGAACTAACCGGTATGCCGCAGTCAGTGGTGCCGGAATACCTCAATGACTAATATTTCTGTCAATTTTAATTACTACTACTATTCCGGGCACTACTGCCGGTAAAACTTATAGCCACGTTGGAGGCCTTAAATGGAACAAACACGTCGTGATTTTCTAAAAACCAGTGTAGCCGCATCCGCCGCAGCGACTGTTGGTCTACCTGTTACTCAAGCCGTACAGGCAGCCGCTATGGAGGCCGAAGAAGGCTGGCAATGGGACAAATCTGTTTGCCGTTTCTGTGGTACGGGCTGCGGCATTATGGTTGCTACCAAGAACGACAGGATCGTGGCGACCAAGGGTGATCCCGATGCCCCTGTGAATCGTGGCCTGAACTGTATCAAGGGTTATTTCAACGGCAAGATCATGTACGGCAAGGATCGCCTGACACAGCCGCTGTTGCGCATGAAGGACGGGAAATATGCCAAAGACGGCAAGTTCACGCCAGTAACCTGGGAGCGTGCCTTCGACGAGATGGAAAAGCAGTTTAAAAAGGTCTATAAGGAAATGGGTCCGCATGGCGTCGCCGTATTCGGTTCTGGCCAGTACACCATTCCTGAAGGCTACACCATGGCCAAGTTAATGAAGGCCGGTTTCCGTAGTAACAATATCGACCCGAATGCACGCCACTGTATGGCCTCTGCCGTTGTTGGATTCATCCAGACCTTTGGTATCGATGAGCCTTCAGGTAACTATGACGATATCGAGCACACCGAAACAGTGATTACATGGGGTGCCAACATGGCGGAATGTCACCCCGTCCTGTGGGCGCGGGTATCTGACCGAAAAATGGCAGATCCCAAGGTCAAAATCGTTAACCTGACGACCTGCTCCAACCAGACCTCGGATATTGCCGATTCGGAAATCGTATTTAAGCCGGGTACCGATCTGGCAATTTATAACTACATCGCGCGTGAAATCGTCAAGCGTGACGCGGTTGACCACGATTTCGTTAACAAGCATTGTGTATTTGCGACCGGTCCTTATGACATCGGCTACGGTATGCGCGGCACTTCCAAATATGCTTTCGAGGCAGAGAAGGATACCCAGGCGAAAGAGCTCAAGATAACGCTCGATAAGTATGAAGCGATTGCTCAACGTAAAAAAGAAGGCCAGGTTGTCGAACAGAAGAACCGCGCCAAGCCGGTTAAACACTGGCAGATCAGCTTTGATGATTTCAAGAAGGGTGTCGAACCCTACACGCTGGATTTCGTTGCTGAGTTATCGAAGGGTGATGTCGATGAATCTCTTGAGTCTCATAAGAAGAAGCTCAAGGCACTGGCCGATCTGTATGCCGAAAAAGGCCGTAAGGTTACCAGCTTCTGGACCATGGGTATGAACCAGCACTATCGTGGTAGCTGGGTGAATGAACAGGCCTACATGGTGCACCTGTTGACTGGTAAGCAGGCCAAGCCGGGTGATGGTGCATTCTCACTGACTGGCCAGCCATCTGCCTGTGGTACCGCGCGTGAAGTGGGCACCTTTGCACACCGTCTGCCAGCCGATATGGTGGTATTCAATGGCAAGCACCGGGAACGCTCGGAGAAAATATGGAAGCTTCCTGCTAAGACGCTGAATCCAAAAGTGGGCTCACACATTACCAAGATCCTGCGTAGCCTCGAAGATGGCAGCATCAAGTGGGCATGGGTGCAGGTGAACAACCCGTTCCAGGCGTCGGCAAATGCCAATCACTGGATCAAGGGTGCGCGTGCAAAGGATAATTTCCTGGTCGTCTCCGATCCGTATCCTACTGTGTCAGGAAAAGTGGGCGATCTCATCTTACCAACAGCCATGATCTATGAGAAATGGGGTCTGTATGGCAATGCCGAACGCCGTACCCAGGGCTGGCGCCAACAGGTCAACCCGCCGGGCGAGGCCATGGGTGATGTCTGGCAGGGTCTGGAATTTGCCAAGCGCTTCAAGCTGAAAGAAGTTTGGGGTGAGCACAAGATACCTGGGCTGAAAGGCAAGGGATATGAGAATGGTATGTTGCCCAGCGTGCTGGATGAGGCAGTGAAGATGGGTTATTCCCCTGAAGACACCTTGTATGATGTTCTGTTTGCAACAGCAGAAAACAAGAAGGTTGCCTGGCCACATGACCCTGCGGTAACCAAGGGACATGGTAATCATATTGCCGAGAAGCTTGGCGATGGCTGGTTCCCGGAAAAGGCGTTGTTCGATGAGTATCGCCAGTTTACGGTGAACTTTCAGCATGACCTCGCTGACTTTGATACCTATATGCGTGATGACGTGCGTGGTTTGAAGTGGCCGGTAATTGACGGCAAGGAAACACAGTGGCGGTTTAATGAGAAGTATGACCCCTATGTGAAGAAGGGTATGGGTTTTGAATTTTACGGTAAGGCACTGAAGGCGACACCTACCGGTAACCTGGATAAGCCCACCAGCAAGGAGAAGAAAAAGCTGGCTGGCAAGGCCAAGATTTTCTTCCGTCCTTATGCAGCACCACCCGAGCAGCCGGATAACAACTATGACCTGTGGATGTCTACCGGCCGTGTAATTGAGCACTGGCATACCGGTACCATGACTCGTCGTGTTCCCGAGTTGCACCGTGCGGTGCCAACAGCGCAGATCTTTATGCATCCGGATGACGCAAGTAAGCGTGGTTTGAAGCGTAATGATGTGGTGTGGATTGAATCACGTCGCGGCAAGGTCAAGTCTATTGTTGAAACACAGGGTCGTAACCGGCCGACGAAGGGCTATACTTTTGTGCCGTTCTTTGATGAGTCTGTCATGATCAACATGGTGGCACTGGACGTGACCTGCCCGATGTCGAAGGAAGAAGACTTCAAGAAATGTGCCGTTAAGGTGTATAAGGCTTAAGTCGTCTGTATCCCGGGGTGGTCTATACAAACCCGCCCCGGGTTTTTACAGGACAGCTGATTAAATGGCTTCGAGTACAACAAGGCGGGAATTTTTGACCAGGTCAGTGCAGGGTGCTGCGCTGGCTGCGACAGGAGGGCTGGTATGGTCCTATCTGTTGCAGCAGCAGGCGCATGCTTCGCCGTCTGCGATTCGTCCGCCTGGTGCCCATGATACTGATGGCTTTAATGCCAAGTGTATCAAGTGCGGGCAGTGTGTTCGTGACTGCCCCTACGATACATTAAAGCTGGCGCCTGCTGGTGAAGCAGTACCAATCGGTACACCATATTTCACGCCTCGCGATGTACCCTGTTACATGTGCGAGGATATTCCCTGCGTCAAGGCCTGCCCGACAGGGGCACTTGATCATTCGTTGGAGGATATTGAAGAATCCCGCATGGGGCTGGCAGTCATTGATGTCGAGAATTGCCTGTCCTGGTTGGGTTTACGCTGTGAGATTTGTCATCGTGAATGTCCGGTACAGAATAAGGCCATTACGATTGAGCACCATCCTCGAAAAATCAGCAAGCATGCCAAGTTTGTACCACTGGTTCATAGCGATGCCTGTACCGGCTGTGGCGTATGTGAAAAGGCGTGTCCAACAGATAAGGCGGCGATCCGTGTCGTTCCTCCAGAACTTGTGCAGGGCGAGGTCGGTGAGCACTATCGCCTTGGCTGGAAGGACAAGTCATCGATTACACAGGACTTCAAACCAACACAACGCCCGGATAGTTCAGACGTCGCACCGACAGGCCTGGATTACCTGAATCAGGGTGGACTGTAATGGCTGTTGAGTCTGACACAGTAAAACTAGGTCCTAACGGTAAGCCGATCAGGCCGTTTGTTATGCCCGCTACGTTGACCGGCAAGCTTAAGGTTTGGCGCCTGCTTATCTATCGCCGTCTTGTACAGTTTCTCACCTTGTTGCTGTTTTTCGGTACAGCTCACTGGGGCTGGACGTTGTTCAACGAGCCGGTGCTTATGGGTAACCTCAGTTCATCAACACTACTGGGCTTCATACCATTGGCAGACCCCTATGCTGTATTGCAAATTTTCCTGACGAAGCATGTCATGGAATCCGAGGTCGTCCTCGGTGCCGGGATCGTATTATTGGCTTACGCCCTGCTTGGGGGGCGCGTTTGGTGTTCCTGGGTATGCCCGATTAACATGGTGACGGATTTGTCGTCATGGTTGCGTAGAAGGCTCCCCATTAGCGATGTTTTTCGTGTTAACAGAAATACCCGCCTTATTATCCTGGCGCTGAGCCTGCTTATCTCCGCCATTATGGGAGTGGCAGCCTTTGAATGGATCAGCCCGATCAGCATGTTTCATCGTGAATTGATTTTTGGTCTGGGCATGGGCTGGACCGCGATACTTGGTATCTTTCTGTTTGATCTGTTTATTTTACGCCATGGCTGGTGTGGCCACCTGTGTCCACTGGGCGCATTTTACGGGTTGGTCGGGGCAGTGGCTCCTATTCGCGTGCGATTTGATGTGCCTACCTGCACCCATTGCGGGGAGTGTGCGAAAGTTTGTCCGGAACCCCAGGTATTAAACCTCAAAAAAGCAACGGAAGTCGGCATGATCGCCTCCGGCGACTGTACCAATTGCGGACGATGCATCACTGTATGTCCGGAAGATACTTTAAGTTTTGGTCTGCGTACGCAGAACAAGACGGACGTAGAATTACCCCTTAACCTTAAAATTCCATCATAGGAGAGCAGCATGAAAATAAAGTTCCTATTAGTTAGTACCCTGTTGGCAGCAATCGGTATCGCTGGATGTCAGACTATGGGCGGCGGACCCAAAGACCAGGCTAGTATGGGCATTGGTCAGGACGCAATATTTAACGAGGCATTGCCTTCGTCATTTGATTACCCGGATACCAAGGCGGGTCAAAGTGATCTGATTGCAAAGTCTTACCATACTGCGCCTCCGATGGTTCCACACGTTATAGAAAAATATCTGCCAATCACTGCGGAAGATAATCAGTGTATGGATTGCCATGATTATTACGACAAGATTGGTACCAAGCATGTAAAAGGCAAAAGAAAGTATCCCATGCCTAAAAGTCATTATGGCGGCTTCGCTGGCAAGGGTGTCAGGGATGAGGCATCAGGTGCGCGTTATACTTGCACACAGTGCCACGCTGCTGTTTCCAATGCACAACCACTGGTTGAAAATACATTCTGATCAGGAGAGTGTTTGATAGGGATAATTGCTAATTATGGGGGCGATAGACGAGCAACCCAATATTAGCAAAAGGGGATTATTGACCGGGGCTTTCCTGACCCGCGAGGGCAGGAAAGAGGTTTTGGTCCGGCAAAAGCCGTTGGGACCACTACCACCTCCCTGGTATGGAACGCCACCGGAGCTGTGTGGTTCCTGTGAGCAGCAATGCGTTGAGGCGTGCCCTCAGGCAATCATAAAGCTGCACCAGGCAGACCACAGCATGGTGGGTATACCGTACCTGGATTTTGCCAGTGCCGGTTGTACGTTTTGTGGTGAATGTGCGGATAAATGTCCGTCAGATGCCGAGCGGCGAGAGTTGCCGGCATCTATTGGCAGTATTCATGTGGACAGGCAAAAGTGTCTGCCATGGAATGGTGTTTTTTGCATGTCCTGTATTGGACGATGTGATTTTGGCGTATTACAATTGGACGAGCGACGTCAACTGATCAGCGAAGGGGCTGACTGTTGTGGCTGCGGTATGTGCGTACATGCCTGTCCAGTAAATGCACTGGAAGTGCAGCCATAAGGCTGTTGTTATTTTAATAAGAAGTCAATTGACACAATCCTAAACTTAAGGAGGATATATGAAGCAATCCAGAGCTTTGCAAGCGGCATTGTTTGCTTGCGGACTGGCGTTTACAGCTGCATCATCGGCAGGTGGGGGAGCGAGTGGAGCCATGCTAGGTAACACTTGTGCCGGCTGCCATGGTACTGATGGTGTCAGTGCAGGACCTGCCCCGACCATCGCGGGTATGTCAGCGCCCTATTTCACCGAGACCATGCAGGCCTTCAGGTCAGCTGAAATCAAATCTACCATCATGACCCGGATTGCCAAGGGTTACACTGATGCAGATCTTGATGCGATGGCTGCACACTTTGCCAAGAAGAAATTCTCTCGTGCGTCACAGTCTGCCGACGCAGGTGCTGCTGCCAGAGGCGAGAAGCTACATGACAAGTATTGTGAAAAGTGTCATGAAGATGCAGGTGCGAATGCCAAAGATGATTCAGGTTTCCTGGCTGGTCAGCACAAGTTGTATCTCCAGTACACACTGAGTGATTTCATGGACGGCAGTCGTGAACCATCGAAAAAGATGAAGAAGAAGCTGATGAGCATGCACAAGAAGGCAGGCGATAAGGGACTTGCTGATCTTGTTGAATATTACGCCAGCCAGAAATAAGGAGAGATACAATGAGTGAATTTAAACGTAGAAGCTTTCTGAAAGCTGGTGTGGCAGCAACAGTTGCCGGGGCGAGCCTGTCCTATGGCGGTTTTGCCATCGGTGGCGCGAAGAAAAAGGTCGTGGTCGTTGGTGGCGGCGTTGGTGGGGCAACAGCAGCGAAATACATCCGTATGATGGATTCGTCAGTTGATGTCACCATTATCGAGGCTAACAAGGATTACTACACCTGCTTCATGAGTAATGAAGTATTGAGTGGTGCACGCACACTGGATTCCATCAAGTTTGGATATTCAGGCCTGAAGAAACATGGTGTGAATGTCGTCAATGACATGGTGACCGGAATTGATGCTGGCAAGAAGATGGTCAAAACTGCCGGCGGCCAATCCTTTAGC
>JAPHTU010000219.1 GCA_026196145.1 Gammaproteobacteria bacterium | reverse complement strand
TGACCGTCAGACTGAAAGTTGGTGGCAACAATTTATGGGTAAGGGCATCGTCGGTGAAATGACGGGCAAGACGTTGAAGGTAGTACCTTCCCGCATCCTTTCCTGGAAGGATTTCCGCACCTCCTGGCCTGATGGCTATGTGCTATCAAAAGCCACCGGCTTTTACCGAAGCTACGGGGTTAATCCTTATCAGGGCTACGATGACATCAAGCAAACACCATTCTTACTCGATGAAAGCCCGGACCCGCGTTTAAAAGCAATGGACAGGGTGGCAGTGTTAAAAACTTCGGACGGTTACAGGGCCTATCCATATTCAAAGCTGGAGACGTCGGGTGTTATTCATGATGAGATTGATGGAAACCCGGTAGTCTTTCTGACCAGGAAGAATACCCGTTCACCGCTGGACAGACGACTTATTAATCGGTCTCGCCTGATGATCAGTGCACAGGCATTCAGCCCGTTTGTATCCGGTCAACAGCTGGAATTCTTTACCAGTCCGGACGGCAAAATACTTGATCGTCAAACCAACAGCATCTGGTCCCTGACCGGCCATGCAACGGCAGGATTACTCAAAGGCAAACGCCTGAAGGCCTTACCAACAGAAACGCACTTTGCCTTTGCCTGGCTGGTTTTCAGGCCGGACACAGAGATATACGGGCAGTAATGGACGGGTCATGCACTGTCCCACCTGGAGATAGGCGTGCCGTATTATTATCCAGGCAACTGTCATAAATATGTAACGGGAATGTCATCTTGGAAATGTAGCATTTTGTGCCGGTTAAACGACAAGCTGCATGGAGTGTTCATGATGTTACATCACCATAGAAGTTATCAGATCAATTACCTTTGTGGTTGGCAATATATCTTTTCACCAAAATTCAGGTCCCAGGTTCACCAGAAATGGGGTGAAAACACATGGCTGCGGTCCCTGTGCATTCTCGGTGGCCTCGGGGGTATGGTGATAAGCCTAACCGTGTTCGTATTCATCGTAATGGCCTTCTGGGAAATGTTCAAACACCTGTAACCAAAGTATGTTGTCACAGTTAAAACAAGCATCTGGCATGCCTGAATCATTGGTTACAGGATATATACTGGTGGTTGAAAATCAGCAATACCTGCGGGAAGGTACGGTGCAGAATCTGCATCGCGCAGACTATCAGGCCATAGGCGTCGAAACCGGGGCACAGGCACTGCTGCAGGCCAGGTCATGCAAACCAGATTTGATGATACTGGAGTTGATGCTGCCCGATATGAGTGGCATGGATGTCTGCAGACAGGTAAAGCAGGATCAAGAATTGCAATCCATGGGTATCATCCTGACTTCTCGCAGGAACGAGGAAGACGCCATTATTGATGGCCTGAATCTCGGGGCAGATGACTATATCCCCAAACCTTTCAGCTCCCGTGTGCTACTGGCGAGAGTACGCGCCGTTATTAATAGATCCGCAACACGGGCCAGGCAAGCCATCACAAGTTAAACCCGGCGGATTCCTCGGGGTTTTAAGGGCAATATTATTGCGGTGACGTCATCATTTTGTCACAAAATAAGCGTAACTTTCCCGCCATTGAGATGGTAATCACCGTTTCATGCGATTGTTACCTGGTTAAAACTACCCTGGAGTATATTTAGATGAAATTGAAAACAGGTCTAATTGCAGTTGCAATGACGGCATCGATGTTCACCGCAGGAAGTGCGCTTGCTCGTGATTATGTCAACATTGTCGGATCATCGACCGTGTATCCGTTTGCAACTGTTGTGGCTGAGCAGTTTGGTAAGTCCACTAAATACAAGACACCAAAAATTGAATCTACCGGATCAGGTGGTGGCTTGAAGCTATTCTGTGCTGGCTTCGGACTCGAGCATCCGGACGTTACCAATGCATCTCGTCGTATCAAGAAGTCCGAGCAGGAAAAATGCGCCAAAAACGGTATTAAGGACATTGTTGAAATCAAGATTGGGTACGACGGAATTGCCATTGCCAACTCGCGCAAGGCGGCCCAGTTCAATCTGACCCGCAAGGAAGTCTTTCTGGCACTGGCAAAGGATATTCCTGATCCGAAGACAGGCAAGCTGATCCCCAATCCAAACAAGACATGGCGCGATGTGAACTCCAGCCTGCCAAATACCCGCATTGAAGTCCTGGGCCCACCACCGACATCGGGAACCCGCGATGCCTTTGCAGAACTGGCAATGGGTAACGGCGCCAAGAAATTTGCCGACCTGAAAAAGCTGCGTGGCATGAAGGCTGACAAGGCCGATGAAATCAAGGCAATGATGACTAAGCTGGGTATCCCCTTGAGTGTCTACGACGCCAAGCAAAAGAAGAAGGGCAAGGCACCCAAGGGCAAGGATATGTTCAAGGCGGTTGCCTATGCAGTTCGTGAAGACGGTGCCTATATCGAAGCAGGTGAAAACGACAACCTGATCGTACAGAAGCTGGAAGCGAATCCAAATGCACTGGGTGTTTTTGGCTATAGCTTTCTTGACCAGAACTCCGACAAGGTCCAGGGTGCTAAAATTGAGGGTGTTGCACCGGAATTTGAAACTATTTCAGATGGCTCTTACCCGGTTTCCCGCGCGCTGTTCTTCTATGTCAAGAAGGCGCATGTCGGTAAGGTACCCGGTATAAAAGGTTATCTGTCAGAGTTCACTTCTGAAAAGGCATGGGGTGATGAGGGTTACCT
>JAPHTU010000090.1 GCA_026196145.1 Gammaproteobacteria bacterium | reverse complement strand
GCTTGCAGGTTCACCCGTATACGTTTCGCCTGGATTCCGGGTATATACCAGACTATGTATCTGACTTTGATGAGCTGCTGGATATATTTTATTTTCAGATAGGGGTTGACGGCGTATTTACTGATTTCCCAGACCGCGCTGTAGATTTTTTAGAAAGAATGGAAGCTCAATAAAAAAACCGGGTCAGAGAACAATATACCAAATACCATAAACGATATTAGCCCGGCGTAGCCGAGGGCTTTTGTGAATGATCATTAGCCCGCATAGCTCACCAGGCGGCGGAAAATTAATGTAACTTATTCATATGATGATAGTTTAATGGGTACGCTAAAAAACACCGTGTTTACTACCATGCCTATTCCGGTTCTGGCTTGTACTAGCACGCCTGAACTTGCGATGTACAGGGAAGTACGAGTGTCTCGTGAGGCAGGAGCCGGAAGAGACCACTTCACTGAAAAGGTAGCTACGGCTACCTTTTCACCTCCAGTGCGGCGTTCAGCCGCACCAGCCCTGCGCCATATCCCGAAATCCTGGTGAGCTATGCGAGCTAGTAGACTACTAAGCTGGTTTCAGCATTCAGTAATGCTGACGGCGAGTCCACCTAAAGAGGTTTCCTTGTATTTTGCCGACATTTCCAGCCCGGTTTGTTTCATTGCTTCAATGCAGTTATCCAAAGGCATAAAATGTTTCCCGGTGCCGTGTATCGCCAATGATGCTGCGGCATGGGCCTTGATCGCACCAAAGGCATTACGTTCAATACAAGGTACTTGCACAAGACCTTTTACCGGGTCACATGTCATGCCGAGATGGTGTTCAAGTGCTATTTCTGCAGCATTCTCTACTTGTTCTGGCGTGCCCCCATGAATAGCGCACCAACCGGCCGCAGCCATTGCGGCGGCTGCACCCACTTCACCCTGACATCCAACCTCGGCACCTGAAATCGAGCTGCGGTGTTTAATAATGCCGCCGATAGCGCTTGCCGTCAGCAGGAACTCCTTGATTTTCATTATTGAGCCATTTTCGTGTTTAACGTAGTAATACAGTACAGCGGGTATGACGCCGGCGGCGCCATTGGTCGGGGCGGTAACAACCATACTGCCGGCCGCGTTCTCTTCATTGACCGCCATGGCATAGGCACTTAGCCAGTCGTTAACATCTGCTCCTCCTGGATTGTCCTGGAGTTGTTCATGCAGATTCTTTGCGCGTCGGGGCAGATTAAGGCCGCCCGGCAAAGTGGTGTCGGTAGCAAGGCCTTTTTTGATGCAAGCCTGCATCGATTCCCATATATCATCCAGTCCATGATCAAGGGCTTCTTCTGTCCGGTGTTTGAGTTCATTTGCATGCTTCATGCTCGCAATGGATCGGCCACTTTCCGCTGCCATAGCCAGCATGCTCCGGGCTGAATCGAATGGATACGGGCATGTATCAGCTGAATGCGTTTTAATTGGGGCAACCAACTGATTGATTTCTGATAGTGTGTTGATAAAACCACCACCGATGGAAAAATAGGTTTCAGTCAGCAGGGTTTCCCCGGATTCGCCAAGCAGATCAAATATCATTCCATTGGTATGTTCTTTCAGCGCTGGCCCCTGGTCGAATATAATATTATCGTCCGGTGAAAAATGAATCGTTCGGGAATCGTCAACAGTAATGTTGTTATGTCGGCAGGCTTCTCTGGCCATCGTCGTGACATCATGATTAACCAGGTCACGCGCGACATAACCATGTAAGCCCAGCGTGACTGCATTGTCTGTTACGTGACCCTTGCCTGTGAATGCCAACGAGCCTTTGAGGGTGCAGCGAACAGACATATCCGGCGTGGCGGGGCGAGATGAAATATATTCGCCGATACGGCCAATAAAATCTTTTGCTGCCACCATGGGGCCGATGGTATGCGAACTGGAAGGGCCAATTCCGATTTTGAAAAGTTCGAGAACACTGATGAACATTAATTACTATCTCCGCATTTATCGCTTTCACCTGCCCTGAATAACAATAGCCTTAATTGGGGCTGCTGGCGACAAATGGATTTGATATTGAGAGGAAAAGGGCGTCAAACGGTTATCTCGTAATAATAGGGGAAGGGGGCAAGGGGAAGGGGGCAGACCCCCATTAATTCTGATTAGTGCGCCTGAATGATTGCATTATTATTTCAGTCGGTCTGTTAGATCGCCTTTTCGCTTGTTGCCGGGTATTTATTTCTCCTATACTCAGTCTTCTAACAGTCCGGAGGGGACCACCATGAAACATCTATTGAATTCACTATTGATCATCGTACTGACGACCGGCGGTATGGCCATCATGTCCCCGGCCATGGCCGAGGGCAAGGGTATGCAAGGCATGAAGCATCATGGCAAACACCATGAACAATCCTGGAAAGCAACCCTGACGGATGCACAAAGAAAAGAGATCAACAAGCTCAAGCTGGCGCACAAAAGGAAGGTTTATCCACTGAAGGCCCAAATCAAGCAGGCGAAGGTTGAACTGGCCCTGTTGGTCACCTCGGACAATCCACAGAAAAACGAGATTAGCCAGGCGATCAACCGGATCGTCAGACTCAAGGCGGAAAAGATTCATCTCAAGACGGTGCACAGAATCAATGTACGCAGCGTGCTCAACGAGGATCAGCGGGTGCTATTTGACCTGAAAGTATTAAAGAAGGCATACAAAGGTAAAAAGCATCACAAAAAAGGTCATTCCAAATAGATTGGATGAATATAAAAAGCCGGCGCATGTAGGACAAGGATTTGTCCCCATATTTTATGGCGAGGGTTGTATCGGCGGCTAAAAATTGACGAAGTGATCTTTGGG
>JAPHTU010000343.1 GCA_026196145.1 Gammaproteobacteria bacterium | reverse complement strand
CTGGCGCGATTAGGACCACATTGCCCGTTTGACGTTGAGCAAGGCCCTTGGTCCTGAGGATAATGTCAAGCGCCTGATCCCATGGTACATTTTTAAGCCGTAAAGTCAGGTTGCCGCCGACCGTATCACTAACAACGACGTTCAGACCAGTGAAGTCGGCCAGCAGCTGCAGTACTGACCTGACCTCGATGTTCTGAAAGTTTAATGAAAGCTTCTCACCAACGTACTCATTGCCTTTGCGCTTGCTGGCTTCCTCCTGGGCAACACTCAAGGGCTTTACCTCAATAATGAAGTCTTCATTGGATTGATAGGCCAGATGCTCGTTTTGTACATCCAGCTTGACTTCCATACGTGTGTTACTGCCCTTGCTGAAAGTAGCAATTTCATAGACCGGAGTTGCGAAATCCTTTACATCAAGCTTGCGTTGTAGTGAATTTGGAATGCTTGTATTAATGAAATCTATAACCAGCTTATCGCCTTCCTGACGCATATCAACAGAAGTCTTGGCTGATGGCAGGCTTACCTGAATAAGGCCTTCACCTTTTTCTCCACGCTTGAAGTCTACACCGCGGATATTGTTTCCATCATGAGATGCCTTGTTTACAAGAGGGCTCGCGGCTGTATCAATAATCTGGCTTGCTGTGCCGCCAAGCGTGATAGAGATGGTGTTATCAGCAGTCTTTGTTTCATAGGTGGTCATCTGTGACAGGTTAAGAACAACCCGTGTCCGACCCTTGGCTTCAGCTGAACTAAAGCCGTTGACTACGCCAACGCCGACACTATCGCTCTTCTTTGATAGAGCATTGGTTGTATCAAGCAGATCCAGCGCTATTCGTGCCGGGTTATCAATGGTGAATACCATTGGCTCAGTTGCTGGTTCAGATAGCTGTAGTGTTATCTGTACTGCGTTGCCGGAAAGGCCTGAGTAGCTAATGCCCTGTAATGTGTTGGCAGTTACGTTACTGATGCCGACAGCCAGAAGGCTAAAGCCCAGGAGTGCATACCGAAAAAGCCCAAAGAGTAAAGCGCTTCCCGTAGATGCTGTTGTATTAATATG
The DNA here is from genome assembly GCA_026196145.1 of Gammaproteobacteria bacterium. Lineage (GTDB taxonomy): Bacteria > Pseudomonadota > Gammaproteobacteria > JAJDYQ01 > JAJDYQ01 > JAJDYQ01. The sequence goes on along the minus strand of JAPHTU010000343.1, from coordinate 3,385 downwards.
CCGGGTGGATGGTTTCATTGATAAGCTCTCCTATTCGCCTTCACTGAGTGCGATGGTGGCCGGACGTTCAATATAGGCGCCCAGACCGTTTGGTACAATTTCCAGAATTTCTACTTTGTGTTCATTAATTGATAGTATTTTGCCGTAATTCTTGCCCATGTAATTGCCTGTTTTGACCCTGTGGATGGAGCCTTCTCCATCCTTGATAAGAGCCCACATGGTTGTAGACTGTTCGAGAGTGCCTACCATTCTTAATGTATCAAGCGGGTACTCTTCCAGTGGTTCCTTGGTATCACGTTCCGGCGGGCGGATGCCGCTTCCTTCGATGGCAACTTCAACCTGTTGCTCGACAAATGCCGACTCCTGAAAAGGGTCTCTCAGCTCGCCAGCCTCATATACGTAGATCGGATAAGGTTTGAATTCCGGTAGTGGCTCGATATGAGGCTTCTGGCGAGAAATTACACTGTCTACATAGATTTTAAGGTCAGAGTGATCCGAACCCGCACACGCAGTTAACATTGCGCAGGCAGCAACAGCCATAATTACGCGATAGTTTCCTGTCGTATTTTTTACCATGGGTAACGATTGAGTTAAACGGTATCTCATTTATTGCTACCCCTCTTTCTCATTTTTGGCTCGATAAGTTTTGGCGACCAACGTCATTGTTAACTTTGATCCGCCTTTCGCACCCGCAGGGACCAAATTAACGTTGTGTACGCTAACAATACGATTCAGTTCAGATAGGCCACTGACAAAATCACCAAACTCATGGTATCGGCCTACAACCGTGATATTGATAGGAAATTCTACATAAAATTCTTTTGCGGCCTCAGCACCAGGCTTAATCAGGTCAAACTCGAGCCCTGCACGCAGTCCCGCCTGTGATATATCAATGATAAGAGAGTCGATTTGCAGGTTCTCGGGTAACTTGGAGAGCATGGCACCAAAGGAGCGTTCCATTTCGGCCAGCTGTGCCTTGTATGCATCCAGGTTGGCCGCCAGGGCAGCTTTGCTCTCAAACGTGGGTTTAAGTTCTTTTTCAAGCTTCTGTCCTGACTTTTTCAGATCTTCAGCCAGCAGCGTAATCGGGCGGTAAAATCCTGCGTCAAAAAAGATTCCGGCAGCGACTATACCGCCAAATATAAACAGAAAGGTTATCCCCTTAATGCCAATTGGCCAGGAGCCCGGGTTGTTTTGGTCTAGATTACTGGTATCAAACGCAGCAGCGAGGTCAAGTTTGGCCATTAGCCTTCATCCTCCTCTTTCTTCTTGCTGTTGGGGTTGGATTGCTTCAACTGCAAGGTGAAATTATTGGTTTGTAAGGCCGTATTTTTGTTACGGCTAATCACATTTATTTTGGGGTCTTTCATCCATTGGGATGCCTCAATATTTCTCACCATCTCAGAAACTCGAGTATTGGACTCGGCAACGCCTGTCATTGTTAGATTTGAGCCAGACTGCGCAAGGGATTTTAGATATACGCCGTCGGGTACAGTCTTAACCGTCTCGTCGAACAGGTGAACAATCTCCGTACGGTTTGTCTGTAACTGCTGGATGGTAGTAATGCGCTGTAATAGACGCTCCTTCTTGGCTTTCAGGTCTTTAATGGCCTTGATTTTGTTCTCCAGCTTGGTGATTTCATCCTGCATGAACTTATTACGGGACTCCTGGTTCTCTATCAGCTGGTAATAGAAGGTGCTGATTCCAACGATAATCAGAACAGCGAGGCCGGCTGATACCCCAGCAATAACGCCGAATTCCTGATTACGTTGAGCGCGAAGTTCCTCGCGCCATGGAAGTAAATTAATCTTAGCCATTAGTCAAAACTCCTTAACGCCAGCCCGAATGACACAAGCAGTGCGCCAGCATCGCCGTGCAGTCGTTCTGGTCTGACCTTGCCGGACATCTTCAGGTGTGCAGATGGCTCTGCCAGCACGGCGTGTGTGCCAACCTGCTGCTCAACAATGTTGATAACGCCAGGAATGGTGCAGGTTCCGCCTGCCATAATAATGCTATCGATGGCATTAAATGTGCTATTTGCAAAGAAAAACTGCAGAGAACGGTTTACTTCCTGGACTATGCTGTCCTTAAATGGATCCAGGACCTCGGTATGGTAGTTGTCGGGTAGTCCGCCCTGACGTTTTTTCTGGCCAGCCTCTTCGTAGGACAGGCCGTAGCGACGCATTATTTCCTCGGTTAATTGCTTGCCACCGAAGGTCTGGTCTCGTGTGTAAATAATGTTGCCATCATGTAGTACGGTAATCGTCATCGTCGTAGCGCCGATATCGACGATAGCAACAACCTTGTCGATACCATTGTCTGCTACCTGGTGACGCATGAGCTCAAAGGCGTGTTCTATGGCATATGCTTCTATATCAACGACCTTGGCGGTCAGGCCAGCGTATTCACATACTTCACTGCGCTGGTCTACATTGTCTCGTTGTGATGCTGCAAGCAGGACATCTACCTGGTCCGGATTGCCTTCTGTCGGGCCTATGGTTGAAAAATCATAGCTGACCTCTTCCATGTCATAAGGAATGTACTGGTCAGCTTCGATCAGAATCTGGTCGGCCATTTCCGGGTCAGTCAGGTTTGCAGGCATGGAGATGACACGTGTGATAACAGAAGATCCGGCCACGGCGACAGCTGCAGTCTTCAGCTTGGTGCCGCTTTTCTTTACCGCCCGCTCAAGGCTTTGCCCGACCGCTTCAACATCTTCAATCCGCTTGTCTACCACGGAGTTAGCAGGCAGCGGTTCGACGGCATAGCTATCTACCTTGAAGGTTTTTCCAGCCTTGCTCATTTCGATCAATTTGACCGAAGTGGAGCTAATATCGATACCAACTACGGGAATCGATTTTTTTCCAAACAGTCCAGCCACGATTTTTTCCTTTGGTTACTGTGGGTTGCGTGTTTTTAGCAATGTATAACATTAAATACTTTTGTCAACTATATATCAACGCTGTCTTTAGTCAAATATTTATTATTTATTTATAGTTAGCCGTATAATTGCATCCAATTTCACTATATTTACCATAATTCCTTTGCGGTTATTCTATCGTCTTGTCCGTTGGGCCCTTACTATAGGGTTTAGCATGTTTCTTATCGGTTTGCTCTCGGTAGCTGGTATATATAGCTATTATGCTCCCCAGCTTCCGCCCATTGAGGTACTGCGGGATATCAAGTTTCAGGTTCCACTGAAGGTTTATACGCGTGACCATGAGCTAATCGCTGAATTCGGTGAAAAACGCCGATCCCCTGTTGCCTATGCAGATATTCCGCCGATCGTTATTCAGGCATTTCTATCGGCCGAGGACGACCGGTTTTTCGAACATCCGGGCGTGGATTATCAGGGGATAATTCGGGCGGTAACCCAGCTTGTATT
>JAPHTU010000224.1 GCA_026196145.1 Gammaproteobacteria bacterium | reverse complement strand
TGATGCCCACCTGGATATTATTGCTGTGCAGGCCGATGGCACTGACAAGTGACTCCTGCAATACGAGCTCTTCGAGCTCCAGATCCTGGGGTTCGCAGGTTATTGTTTGTTGATCGTTTGTTTTCATTTTCTTTATGTATGGCACAATGCCGCGCAATTCAATTCAGGCTTAGGATGGTCGCCAAGTGTAACGCGACTGCTACAACAAAAATATGACACAGACTACATATATTGATACTGACGATGGGCTGGCGGATTACTGTGCCTCGATTAAAGGCGCCGAATTCGTGGCGGTCGATACCGAGTTTATGCGCGAGAAAACCTATTACCCAAAACTCTGCCTGATACAGCTGGAAGCGATGGGGAGTATTGCCTGCATCGATCCATTCAGGGTCAGCGATTTCTCACCCATGCTGGCCATCTTCAATGACCCGGAGGTTACCAAGGTTTTACATTCCGTCAGCCAGGACATGGAAGTGTTCCTGCATACCTTCGATTGCCTGCCAAGGCCGGTATACGACACGCAGATTGCCGCATCATTAACCGGGCTGGGTGACCAGGTGTCTTACGCCAACCTGGTAAATGAAATGCTGGGGGTGCAGCTGGACAAATCACATACCAGGACGGACTGGTCCCGCCGGCCGCTGGATGATGCCCAAATTCGCTATGCGGCCGATGATGTGCGCTACCTCTCCGAGTTATATCCCACGCAGCGTCAGCAGTTGGAGGAGCGGGGCAGGCTGGCATGGTTGCAGGCAGATTTTGATGCAATTACGGAAGAGTCACGCTATCGCCCCGACCCGGACAATGCCTGGCGCAAGGTAAAAGGGCATGCGCGCCTGCGTGGTATTGATCTAGCCATACTCAGTAAACTGGCGAAATATCGCGAGGAACAGGCCATGCGCCATGACAGGCCCAGGCGTTTCATCATGGGCGACGACCTGTTGCTGGACCTGGTGAAGAGCAGACCGAAGACAATAAAAGACATCGAAAGGCGTCGTGGCTTTAACCCGACCGTTATCGGCAAGCATGGCGAGGCGCTGCTTGAATGTGTGGAGGCCGGCTTATCGATGCCTAAAGATCAGTGGCCGGAAACGGGTAAAGGCAAGCCGTTGACGGCTAACCAGGAGGTGCTGGCCGATATCCTCATGGGGCTGTTAAAACAGCAGGCAAAGAAAAACACCGTTAGCGTGGCTTCCATGGCGAGTCGAAAGGAAGTTGAAAAGCTGGCGCGTGGCAAGCGTGATATTGCATTGATGTCCGGCTGGCGATATGAGCTTGGCGGCAAGGCGCTGGCAGATTTTCTTGATGGCAAGCTAAGACTGGGTGTCGAGGAACAACAACTGGTACTGGGCTAGGGCCTGTTAATACTAGTAGCGGCGTGACAGTCCCGTGAGGGACGGTTGATTCAACCTGTAATCTCATCTCCAGCCTGCCCGGAATTCATACATTAGGCTCTACCTATCTACATCATGTGTCTTCAGCATTGCTGGCTTGCGATCCTGTTCTAGCGTATAAATATACATACCAAGCACATTCGCTTGATGGCCATTCGATCGAGGTACTATGACCGGGAATCAACGCATCGCACTGACTATCACCATTACGGTTATTGTCATCATTGCACTGGTCTTATGGATAAAACGCCCCAAGCCGGTTGCCGTATTGTTGGCACCTGTTGAAATCGGCGAGGTGCAACGTACTATTACAAATACACGTGCCGGTACACTCAAGGCCTGTCGTCGTGCCAAACTTTCGCCATCGATCGGCGGGCAGATCGCCAATCTACCGGTCCATGAAGGGGACCACGTCAAGGCCGGGCAGATACTGTTCGAAATCTGGAATGATGATTTGCAGGCCCGGGTAGCGCTTGCCCAAAGTGAACAGCAGGCAAGCAAGGCGCGTTCCCAGGAAGCCTGCGTGCAATACGAAGTTGCGCAGCGTGAAGCGAACCGTCTGACCGAGTTACGCAAGCGCAAACTTGCCTCAGATGAAAAAACTGACCAGGCCGTTGGCCTGGCCAAGGCCAGGCATGCGGCCTGCCAGGCAGCACGTGCCTCTATCATGGTGAGTGACTCACAGGTAACTGTCGCGCAGGCCCTGCTGGACCGCACGCGTTTGACCGCACCCTTTGCGGGCACCATTGCAGAGGTTAATGGTGAGCTGGGTGAATACGTCACCCCGTCCCCGATCGGCATCGCAACCCCACCGGCTGTTGACCTGATTGACACCAGTTGCCTGTATGTTGCCGCACCGATTGATGAAGTTGATGCGCCGGAAATCATGGCAGATATGCCGGCACGTATTACGCTGGATGCATTTGGCAAAGAGTTCTTCGAAGGCAAGGTCCGTCGAGTCGCACCTTATGTGCAGGATGTAGCCAAGCAGGCGCGTACCGTCGATATCGAAGTGGATTTTCTTACAGAAAAGGATAACGCCAATATGCTGCCCGGCTATAGCGCCGATGTAGAGGTCATCCTGGATGTTCATAAAGACACGCTACGTATTCCCACCGAAGCCTTGCTTCAGGACAGCCGTGTTTATGTCTACGATGCGGGTGACAACACCATCACCGAGACACCGATCAAGGCCGGCCTGACCAACTGGAAATTTACCGAGGTCAAGGAAGGTCTGAAAGCCGATCAGCAAATCGTCACGTCGATTGACCGCGAAGGTGTTGTGGATGGCGCGCTGGTAAAAATTGAAAAGCCTGCAAAGAAATAATCACTTCAATGATTAAACTGGAACGGATTCATCGTGACTTTCAGGTCGGCGACCAGGTGGTCCATGCCCTGGATGATATCAATATCGAAATCCAGCAGGGTGAGTATGTCTCGGTTATGGGGCCATCGGGTTCCGGTAAATCAACCCTGCTGAACCTGATCGGTTTGCTGGACCATCCCAGCTCGGGACAGTATTTTCTTAATGAAAGAAATGTAACCGACCTGAATGAGCAGGAAGAATCACTGACTCGCAACAAGCATATTGGTTTCGTATTCCAGGCCTTTCACCTGGTGCCGCGTTTGACTGCCGCACAGAACATTGAGTTACCATTGATACTGGCCGGCATGGACCCGGAGGAGCGCGCCGGGCTAGTTGACCAGGCGCTGACTGCCATGAGCTTACAGGATCGTGCACACCACAAACCCGAGCAACTATCCGGTGGTCAGCGGCAGCGTGTGGCCATCGCCAGGGCCACGGTTACCGAACCCTCGGTATTACTAACGGATGAGCCTACCGGAAACCTGGACCAGAAGTCCGGCCACGAGGTCATGGACACGCTGGAAAGCCTGAACCAGCGTAATATTACGTTGATTATTGTCACCCATGATGCGGCTTTAGGCGCACGCTCACAACGTTCCATCAAAATGCTCGATGGTCGTGTCGAATCGGATAGTGGCTAACCAGGATGCGCACGGTTGACGTTTTTTCCTTTGGTTGGCAGGCGTTGCGAGGATATCGTACACGCACTGCCCTGATGCTGATTGCCATGAGTATCGGTGTTGCTGCCGTGCTGATGTTAACGGCGCTGGGAGAAGGCGCGCAGCGGTACGTGCGGAATGAGTTCGCCTCCCTGGGAACCAACCTGGTCATCGTTATTCCGGGGCGTAGTGAAACCGCCGGCGTTGGTCTTGGTACACTGATGGGCGTAACGCCCCGTGACCTTACCCTGGATGATGCCAAGGCCTTAACACAAAATCCCAATGTGGCGCGCGTTGCCCCCATTAATATTGGCGCTACTGAGGCGTCATGGAAAAGTCGCGAGCGCGAAGTCACGGTGCTTGGCTCAACCAGTGAAATATTAAAGATACGTCATTGGCAGATGGCGCGTGGAAAGTTCCTGCCACAAACCGACTGGGATCGGGCTACACCGGTTTGCGTACTCGGCACCAAGATCCGTGATGAGTTATTTGGTGCACATGCCGCTATTGGGCAGTGGGTGCGCCTGGGGGAAAACCGGTGTCGCGTTATTGGCATCATGGCCTCCGAAGGTCGCTCTATTGGTGTCGACGTTGAAGAGGTCGTTATTATTCCGGTTGCCTCGGCGCAATCCCTGTTTAACGTCCCTTCGTTGTTTCGTATCCTGATCGAGGTTAAATCTCATACAGCGATCCCCAGGGTCATTGATTTCACAAAGTCTACGATCAAGCAGCGGCACCAGGGAGAGGAAGACATCACGGTCATTACCCAGGATGCGGTTTTGGCCACCTTCGACCGTATTCTCGGGGCGCTAACCTATTCAATCGCCGGTATTGCGGCCATCAGTCTGGCTGTTGCCGGCATACTGATCATGAACGTCATGTTGGTTGCTGTATCCCAGCGTACAGCAGAGATTGGTCTGCTAAAGGCATTGGGGGCTTCTAAAACTACCATCCTGTTATTGATTCTGACTGAAGCCATGCTGCTGTCTACGGTGGGCGGCCTGGTTGGCCTTGGGGTAGGGCAGTTGGGTAGTTGGTCGCTACGCACCGCAATCCCGGACCTGGAGGCC
>JAPHTU010000200.1 GCA_026196145.1 Gammaproteobacteria bacterium | reverse complement strand
TTGGTCTTGAGATACCGAATGAAGACCGTGAGATAGTTGTGTTAAGTGAGGTCATCAAATCCCGGGATTATGAAAAAGAGACTTCAAAACTCGCCATCGGCCTGGGCAAAGATATATCAGGCTATCCGGTTATAGCCGACCTGGCGCGTATGCCGCATCTGCTGGTTGCCGGTACCACGGGCTCCGGTAAGTCTGTGGCGGTGAACGCCATGATCCTGAGCCTGCTATATAAAAGCACACCTGCCGATGTGCGCATGATCATGATTGATCCAAAAATGCTGGAACTCTCTATATATGAAGGCATACCGCATTTACTGGCGCCGGTGGTCACCGATATGAAGGATGCCTCGAATGCCTTGCGCTGGTGCGTTGCCGAGATGGAACGACGCTATCAATTAATGTCTGCGCTGGGGGTTCGAAACATCAGTGGCTATAACAAGAAGGTCAGGGATGCCATCGAGAGAGGCGAGCCCATCAAGGATCCTCTATGGAAACCTACCGAGGCGCAAATGGACATCGAGGACCTTATCAATGAGCCTCGGCCGGAACTCTCCAAGCTGCCTTTCATTGTCGTTGTGGTCGACGAGTTTGCAGACATGATGATGATCGTCGGCAAGAAGGTTGAAGAATTGATTGCGCGTCTGGCACAGAAGGCAAGGGCATCGGGTATTCACCTGGTATTGGCAACACAAAGACCTTCGGTCGATGTGATTACCGGTCTAATCAAGGCCAATATCCCCACACGGATTGCCTTCCAGGTGTCCTCAAGGATTGATTCCCGAACCATTCTGGACCAGATGGGGGCAGAGTCCCTGCTGGGACATGGCGATATGTTGTACCTGCCCGCTGGCACGTCAGTGCCCACCCGCGTGCATGGGGCGTTTGTCTCGGACCAGGAGGTCCACCAGGTCGTTGACCACCTGAAACAAACGGGCAAGGCCGAGTACCACGATGAAATATTGCAACCCAGTGACGTGTTGCTGCCCGGCGAAAAACCAGAGTCCGGCATGGTACTGGACGGTGACGATACAGAATCAGATCCACTTTATGATCAGGCAGTACAGTATGTACTGGAATCAAAACGCGCCTCCATATCCAGTGTGCAGCGTCGTATGAAGATTGGCTATAACCGGGCGGCACGCATGATTGAACAGATGGAAGCCGTTGGCCTGGTCAGTCCACCCGGCAATAACGGCGCACGGGAAATCCTTGTGCCGACGCATGATGAGTAACATTCCCGTTCTAATCCGGCTACTGTTCGGTTTAATTGTCTGTTACGTGCCTCCGCTTTATGCGCTGGATGCACAGACACATTTGCAGAATCACCTGCAAGGGTTAGGCTCCTTCACGGCCGATTTTTCCCAGCGGATCATCGATATCGACCGGACCAAGGTCGAGCCCTCAACCGGTAGTATGTCATTCAAACGACCTGGCAAATTCATCTGGTCTTATCAGGAGCCGTATGAGCAGGAAATTATATCGAACGGTGAACAACTCTGGATCTACGATAAAGACCTTGAACAGGTGACTGTGAGGCCTGTTGGCGACCAGTTTACGCAGACACCGATCAACATTCTCGACGATCCAGCGACTATCATTAAACAGTATGAAGTTGAGCTGTTGTCCGAGCGTGGCAGTGAAGTGGAAATCCAGTTAACGCCACACAATAAAGAGCTTGGTTTTAACTATGTCATTCTCATCTTTAATCACACCGGTCTGATCGGCATGGAAATCTATGACGCCTTTGATCATTACAATAGCCTGAGTTTCGTGAATATCGACTTACAGGCCAGCCTGAATGACAACATATTTGCCTTTGAAACACCGCAGGGTGTCGATGTGATCCATGCGTCAGAATAGTTTAATTGACGATGATGAGCCTGGTGATATAGATCAGGATTTCAGTAGCTTTGACACGCGGCCGCTGGCAGACCGCCTGCGTCCCGAGTCGCTTACGGATATCTTTGGACAACATCATCTGCTGGGTGAGGGTAAGCCACTACGCCAGGCCATTGAGGAAGAAAAACTGCATTCCATGGTGTTATGGGGCCCGCCAGGTACCGGTAAAACCACCCTTGCGCGCATAATTGCCAATCAAAGTGATGCCCAGTTTCTCTCCATATCTGCCGTACTCGATGGTGTAAAAGAGATTCGCAGGGCCGTAGAACAGGCACAACAGGCCTTGACCCTGCTCAAGAGTACTGTGGTGTTTGTCGATGAGGTACATCGTTTTAACAAGGCACAGCAGGATGCATTCCTGCCTCATGTCGAAAGCGGACTGATTTTTTTTATCGGCGCCACCACTGAAAACCCTTCCTTTGAACTGAACAATGCACTGTTATCCCGCACCCGAACCTACGTGCTGAAGTCACTGAGCGTCGAAGAAATCCAGGCAGTTATCCAGCGGGCACTGGATGATCGGGAAAATGGTCTTGGTCATCAGGACATCGATATATCTGATGAGCAAGTCACGCAGCTCGCCAGGGCGGCTGATGGCGATGCCCGCCGGGCACTGAACCTGCTGGAGGTGGTTATCGATATTTGTCCCGTAGATGATCAGGGACGTCACCTGGTGTCTGCGGAAATGATTGCGGATGTCGTGTCCGGGACATTGCGGCGTTTTGATAAGGGCGGTGATGCCTTTTACGACCAGATTTCTGCGCTGCATAAATCCGTCAGGGGTTCATCACCGGATGGCGCACTCTACTGGCTGACCCGTATGCTGGATGGCGGTTGTGATCCACTGTATATCGCCCGCAGGGTAGTACGTATGGCCAGCGAAGACATCGGCAATGCCGACCCGCGTGCACTACGGGTAGCTCTGGATGCCTGGGAAACCTATGAACGTCTGGGTAGCCCGGAGGGTGAACTGGCCATTGCACAGGCCGTCAGCTACCTGGCCTGTGCACCAAAAAGTAATGCGGTGTATATGGCATACAAGGCGGCCCGGCAGGACGTAAAGACCTCCGGTAGCGAACCGGTACCGGTGCATCTATGTAATGCACCAACCAAACTGATGAAGGAGCTGGGCTACGGTCGTGATTATCGTTATGCACACGACGAGGCAGAGGCCTATGCCGCCGGCGAACACTACTTCCCTGACGACATGGAAGCCCGAAATTATTACCAGCCGGTTAACCGTGGACTTGAAATCAAGATTGGCGAAAAGTTACGGCACCTGCGAGAACTGGATGCGCAGTCCCATCAGAATAATGACAAGGATTGACAGCAAATGATGCAGGCGATTGCGATTGCCGGTGGTGGGGCAGTGGGCGCATTAATGCGTTTTTATGCCGCCAATGGCATCTATGCATGGCTGGGTCGGGGTTTTCCCTACGGTACACTGTTTGTAAATATCACCGGCAGTATCGCCATGGGATTTCTGTACATACTGTTTATTGATCGGTTACAGGTCAGCCCGGAAGTACGCGCCGCCTTGCTGGTTGGTGTGCTGGGTGCGTTCACCACCTTTTCTACCTTCTCCATAGAAACATTAAATCTCATGGAAGACGGTGAGATCACAAAAGCCATTTTAAACATGCTGCTTAGTGTCAGCCTGTGCGTCATCGGTGCATGGGTTGGCGTCATCGCAGGGAGACTATTATGAAACCCCGTGAAGTAACCATGGTACATATCTACCTGACAGAAGGTGATAAACTGCTGAATCAATTAATGCAACAACTGCATGACGAAGAGCAGGTGAGTGGCGTCACCGTCTTTAGAGGCATCACCGGATTTGGCAAGCAGGGACATATTCATTCCTCCGGTTTGATCGATGTATCATTCGATTTACCACTGGTTATTGAATTCTTTGATTCCGCCGACAAGGTCAGCAAGATTATTGACGACCTGAAAACCTTAATCGAACCCGGCCACGTGGTTTCATGGCCTGCAACAACATACGAATGACAACATGCTAGATCCAAAATTATTACGATCCGAACCAACCGAAATCGCAGAAAAACTCAGGGGCAGGGGATTCGAACTCGACATCGCCAAACTTGAGTCGTTTGAAACCAGTCGTAAAGACCTGCAAATACGTACCCAGGACCTGCAGAGCAAACGCAACAGCAAATCAAAGAATATCGGCAAGGCCAAGGCCGCCGGTGAAGACATCCAGCCATTACTGGATGAGGTTGCTTCGTTGGGTGACGAGTTAAAGGCTGCTGAACATGCACTGTCAGAACTGCAACATGAAATAACAGCGTACAGCCTCGGCATCCCTAATGTCACACATGACACGGTCCCTGTCGGTAACGATGAAGAGGATAACCGTGAAGAGCGTCGCTGGGGTGAACCCGGAACATTTGATTTCGAGCCCAAGGATCACGTTGATCTGGGTGAGGCCCTGGGTGGTATCGATGCCGAGACGGCAGCAAAGATTTCCGGCTCAAGATTTATGGTCCTGAGTAG
>JAPHTU010000233.1 GCA_026196145.1 Gammaproteobacteria bacterium | reverse complement strand
TGGCGCCGTCGACCACCACGAAGACGTCGGCGCTCGTCGTGAGCCCCGCGTCCCGGACGCAGCCCGCCGGTCCCCGCGGGGTCCAGTCCTCGCTGTAGGTCAACGACATCGAGAGCGCCGCTCCCTTGCCCAGGGAGTCGCGGATTGAGCGAGCGGCGCTGTTTCCCGACGACTTTAAATTACACGCCAAACTTGATACTGGCGCAAAGACCAGTTCTATCAATGCGGTTGATACCCGGTTCTCTACGCGGGGCGGTGCATCCTGGGTTTCTTTTGCGCTAACGAACAAGGACGGGGACAAGATGACTCTGGAGCGACCGCTGGTGCGAACGACAACCATTAAACGCCACTTCGGGAACAAACAGAAACGACCGGTCATAAAACTGGATATATGCGTGGGGTCGATCAGAAAGGTTGTTGAAGTTAACCTGGTGGATCGTACCGGCCTGAATTACCAGTTACTGATGGGCAGAAACTTTCTGGCTAAATCCCTGCTGGTTGATTCCGGACGTACTTATATGACCTCACTTGACTGTCCGGGTGGCTGATCGACACTGCTACTAGATTTACCAGAAGACTTTCCTTTTCTTGATTTGCCGGAAGACTTTACTTTAGGTTCACGTATCCAGGATAGCCAGCTCAGGTCCGCAAGCCGTCGCCCGCGATACCCGCCAATAATAATGATAACGGCCAGGGTAATAGCATGTGACTCAGGGTAAATAAGTATCCATTCACCCCAGTGGGCCTGTAACAGGACTACCATAGATACCAACGCAGCCGCGATGGTCCACGCCAGCCTTAAAATGGCAGTCCGTAAGCCGCTCTCATCGGCTACCGTATATATCCGATCAACCAGCGTGGTGAGAATGACGATGGGCAACAGTACCACGGTACTATCAATCTTCGGGTTCAAGAAAACGAGTAGCGATACCGCCAGTGCCATGAATACCGCAACGAGTGTAAAGACAACGCTCAGCCTTGATACACGTGACAATTGTAAGCCGGGCAGCAGTGCGCGCCCGGCAACTCCCAGGGTCGTAACCAGAAAAAATACGGTAACTGCCGTAAGCCAGTCAACAAAGACAGCAGCGAGTGCCAACAACGTCGGCATGAATGTGCCGTAGGTCCGTATGCCAATGAACTGACGTAGCACTTCTGTGGATAATGCCCCGAGCGGTAACAACAGCAGCAGGCCAATAATCTCTCGCGTAGCGGGCGCAAGTCTGGTCAGGTCCATGAAATCAAGATAACTGCGGGTATCCGAGACCAGCAGTCCGCGGGGTGCTGTGTCTCGTTGTATATGCCAGCGAACGCTGGTTAGCTGCGCACCTGTAATGCCTATTACCGACTCTCCGCCTTTACGCAGGGGAACCAGTGTGGAAGGCAGTACGCCGCGGTGGCCACTGACAACATCGTAGGATTGCCATCGGTCCTGATAGTAGACCTCGGCCCAGTATTTGGGTTGTCTGTCATTGGCGGACAACAGGTCGAGGCCGGTAACGACGCGCGCAGGCAGATGGGCAGCTCTCATTAATGTGATCAAGGCACGCGTCATGCCCAGGGCCGAGCCTGTACCTTTTGCCAGGGCGGTACCGCCATCATCTTCACCTGTGGATGTAATTCGGACCTGCTCACTGACATGGTCATAAATACGGTCAACGAGTACCGGTGTTTCAGGATTGTCATGGGTCAGTTTGTCAATAATACTGCGGATAGCGAGTGCCTCCACCGGGATACCATGGGCATGTGAGAGCCAGGCTGAACGGTCATATTCTGTCGACGGCTTACGTTGTGGTGCGGGGCGGGGTATGTGGCTGATATGCAAATCAAACTTCGCATTCACGGACAGCCTGCCCGCACGTGTTGATACCAGAACGATATCCCGATGTTTTGCCTTGACGCGCTGTTGTCGCATGCCCGCATGTATCAGAGACTGCCCGTAAAATCGCGCATAACGCGTGTCCCATGGCGGGGCGATTTGAATCGTTGCACCTGCCTCCGGGGCATCTATCTGGGCTTCCAGGGTTACTGACCATGCGCTGTCGCCTGACGGGGCGCTACCCGGAGTCTGCATTAAATACCGTGCAGTACTAACCGCCAGGGCGACGAAAACAAGCAGAAAAATCACGACAGATAGCGGGCGTGTCTCGCCACTCCTAACCTGATCGTCTGGACTTGCTTCCTGATTATTCATAAATATTGGCTTGCCTGGGTTCTAATTCGTCTGCTTATTGTTTTACTATTGACCACGACGATTATAGTTTACAGAAATATGTGAATTGATATTAATTCAGTCCTGGGGTGCACTTTAGATGTTTTTGATCCGTACGTAGAAGTGATGGCCAGCTTTCAGGCGCATGATGTGGCCTTTCCCAGGATAAATACGAATACTCTATTGTGTTCAAACTGGTTTTATACAGGGCGTTGGCCACTTCATGGGCGGGTGATGGAGGTCACTGTGTCATGGGAACTCCCGGGAGTGTTAGGGGAGACTTTCCAACAGGACAACTGGTAATTGCGTATAGTTTTACGTGGACTCATGCGCCAGATGGCTGCATATTATAATCAGGCGAAATACCTGGGGTTTGCGTGGCGAAAACTGACATAATCGGTCACACAGATATTGAAGTTGACGACGCAAGAATGGTTCCCGGTTTAGTTCGTTAACTCCCTCGGGTTGGCCTGATTATTATGTATCGACGTAGATATGATTATAGGTGTCTCGACATGAAAAACATTATCTCGGCTTCAACTGTGAATAAAGTAGTGGCGTTACTTTTTGTATCAGGCTTTGCCTTTTTGCCGACTGTTATTTACTCAAACGCTGCTGCAGAGTCAGGAGTACCGCCAAAGCTTGCTGCCAGCGATGTGCTGAGTGCCAGACTACTGAGTTCCGAGAATCATCGTGTTCTGGATGAAATACAATACGACGGTCAATACTTTCAGTTTGAGCTTGAAACTGATTATGGTACGGAAACGGTTACCTCAAGGGCATTATTGAAATTACGTATTCACGAAGCAATCGCTATCGCGCAGGCATCACGGGCAATACATCAAAACGCCAGGGAGAAAAAATTAAATAAATCCGCCTTTACAAGGCAATTCGATCAGTCAAATCTTGCAGGTGACGATCCAGGTGCCAAAGTTGAATACCCGCAGTTCAGGTTCACCGGCAAGAAAAAGAAGTCGCTTGACAAGGCAGGAAGCACAGAGCAATCTGGTTTTTATCCTCCTGAAAAGCAGGACCATATATTTTATTCACACAAGCGTGCTGTTGCCGCAAGATTACAGATGGATGTATATAGTACTAATCCGGCAGCACAGGACATTATGGAGCAGTTGGCGCAGGCAAGGGTAGGCGGGAAGATGCCGATGGGGGCAGCTTTTATTCTGGAACGCGATCCTGAGACAATCCTGTCAAAGGGCCTGGTAGATGCGGATGTTCGTCGAGCATTGAAAGATTATGCTCCGGATGAACTGCGCCAGATGAATGACGAAATACTGGGGAAACTGGGCATATCAGTGACCGCTCGCCGTCAGTTTCTCAGCCACGCTGCGTTCTCTCCCAGGCATGCTACCTATATCACTGCTTACCTCCAGAAAATGAAAAATGTTAAAGGCCGCGATGTTTTTCTTGATGCCTTGCTCGGTGCCGATACTGAAGTGCATGCGATTCAATTTGAACAGCTTGCACGCATGCTGGCTGTGTATAACGAACAAGTCGAAGCTCTCGACAACATGAGTATGATTGGGTCCATACTTGTAGTCCATACCACCGGTAATACCCTGCTGGTAGCGCAACCAGTGGATATTCTCTACCAGCCGAATAATATTATCTCACTCGGTGATGCCCTAAATTACCCGACTAAAGGGGCTCGTCCGCGCGGAAAGGAGCTGATAGTCACGGGTATTGTGACTGCTACGTCACGCAAACGGTTAGAAGACCGCGGTTTCAAAATACGTGAAAACTTTCTGTCCAGGCAATAAGCAGATATCTCAGTATTGTTGGCTGTCATACCAATACCGGAAATATTTGTTTTAATCCATTGGCTATTACTTCTACCGAGATTGCAGCAAGCATAAGACCAAAAATCCGGGTGAGGATATTTAATCCTATTTCGCCAAGCAGATGGCCGATTTGTTCGGCATAACGCAGGACCAGCCAGAGGATGAAGGAGACAAAGGCAATCGTTAACAGGATCATAAAGGCATGGTATGGCGCATCGGAGCGATCCATTGCGATGATGACCGTGCTCATCGCACCAGGCCCCGCAAGCAATGGTATCGCGATTGGAACAACAGCCACGCTGGCCCGCTTTGCAGCATCCTCCTCCTCGGAGGGTGTGGTGCGCACAGGGTCTGCCTGTGCCTGTAGCATGGCCAGTGCCATTAGAAACAGAACAATACCACCACCAACGCGAAATGAACCCAGGCTGGTGCCCAGCCACATCAACACTGTCTCCCCGGTCAGTGCCATAATCCCCAGAACTATCGCTACCGTTACGGCAGCAATCATGCCTACACGATAGCGTTCCACGATATCGTAGTTTCTGGTCAGGCTAAGCAGAATTGGGATCGCAATAAAAGGATTAAGGATAACCAGTAGTGCCGTAAAAAAACGCGTGTACTCGGTCCAGTGTTCCATGTATATATATTCCTGTCTGACACACGGTATTGCTCAATCAGCCTCTGATATCAGGAAGTCACCTCATCTCAGGCGGCTAAGGGCATGAAGAATAACAAAATATAGAATATTCCTGTGTATTTTTTGTTTAACTAACGCTGAATTTCATTTCAGCATAGCCAGAGGAAATCATGCAGCTTGAATTTTACGGCGCAACCAGTGGTGTTACCGGATCCTGTCATATCATCAGGGCCAACGGCAAGACGGTACTCCTGGACTGTGGCTTAATTCAGGGCCGTAAAGAGGAAACAGAAAAGAATCGAGCCGCTTTTCCATTTAATCCGAATGAGATTGATGCCGTTGTGCTCAGCCACGGGCATATTGATCATTCAGGCCGAATACCCATGCTCATCAAGCAAGGATACCAGGGACCTGTCTACACGCATAATGCCACAAAAGAGCTATTAAGCATTCTCTTGCAGGACGCTGCCTCGTTGCAGGAAAGTGATGCGCGCTATGAAAACAAACGGCGTAACCGCAAAAGCAAGCCCTCAATTGAACCTCTGTATACCGTTGAAGATGCACTAAATGCATTGAACAACATCGAGGGAGTGTCTTACCGGGTAAAAAAAGAATTTCTGCCTGGATTTACACTTCGGTTACAGGATGCTGGCCATATTTTAGGATCGGCGAGTATCGAGTTATGGATAGAGGAAAACGGGGA
>JAPHTU010000292.1 GCA_026196145.1 Gammaproteobacteria bacterium | reverse complement strand
GCAGCCGTTTGGCCATCATCCGATACTGCTACCTCACGAGGTTCAGCAGACACATCGTCATCTGGTGATGGTAGCGCGGACGCCAGAGGCCGGATGCAGATGGGTGGTTCTACCGATACGCGTGGCAGTGGTTATGGGGCAGGTTATGGTGATAGCCGTTATCGTCGTTCGCAGTATTACTATCCGCCAGCCGCACCCGCGCCACCAGTTGCACCCGCGCCACCAGAAGGCATGCAAAATCAGCCTCAAGGTTATGGTTACCCCCCTTACCGAGGTAACGAGCCCAGGCAGCGATACAGGAGTGGCTGGGGCTGGTAGGGCTTAAAACTCTATGGCTAGCCCGTATATCCTGCCAAAAGGCGTGATATGCGGGCTAGATATGTAGCAATCTTCCGCCATCCACCGGCAGCATATGGCCGGTGATATAAGGCGCATCACGCAGTAAAAACAACACGGCATTGGCGATGTCCTTCGGTTCGCCCGCCTGCTTCAGCGCGGTTTTATCCAGAATCACCTTTCGTGCCTGTTCGTCCATTTCATTTTCCGGCCAAAGAATGGCGCCAGGGGCAACGCCGTTGACACGAACGTCTGGCCCCAGTTCACGAGCAAGACTTTTGGTCAGAGTCAGTAATCCGGATTTGGCAATATTGTAGACAACGTGGTTTCGCCGGGGTCTTTCGGCATGTATATCAATGATATTGATGATATTGCCCTGGCGCCTGGTCAGTTCCGGTGCAGCGGCCTGCGAGAGGAATAAGGGCGCCTTCAGGTTGCTGCCCAGCAGAATATCCCAGTCCTGCTCGGTAACATCTTTTAGTGGTGTTGGGTAAAACGCCGAGGCATTGTTCACCAATGCGTCCAGCCGGCCCCAATGTGAACAAGCCTGGTCCACGAGTCCGGCAAGCTCGGCCGTATGGAGCAGGTCGAGTGATAATGTGACAACCGAGTCCTGGCGTTTGGCGAGCAATTCATCTGCCAGTTGTTGTGCCTCTTTTTCTGATGAGCGGTAATGCAGGCACAGATTCATACCGGCGTTATGCAGGGTGCGCGCTATTTCAGCACCGATGCGACGGGATGCCCCGGTAATTAGTGCGACCTTGCCCTGCAGAATCATAGTATGGTCAGACATTGATAGAATAGAGATGCAATTCTTTGCTTAACTATACTGACTTTTTTACATCCGCGTTAATGTAATGGCTTATTTTAATACCTCAATCGATGATCTCCCTGAACTGGATGCGGACAGTAGTAAGCATGCGGAACAGGTCAGGTTATTCCTGGTTGACTTGATAGAAACCAACAATGGTTTTATCGGATTTGACCGCTACATGGAAACTGTCTTGTATGCGCCGGGTCTGGGCTATTACAGCGCTGGCAGTGAAAAGTTTGGCCCCTCCGGTGATTATGTAACGGCCCCCCTGGTTAGCCCGCTTTTCAGTCAGACACTGGCACGGTTTATTTCAGGCCAGATGATGTCGAACGACGCGATTCTGGAGTTGGGGGCAGGTACAGGCGTGATGGCTGCAGAGATGCTCTCCTGGTTCAATACCAGCGGTTCAGAGCCAACTGCATACAATATTCTGGAGACCGCTGCCGATTTGCGTCAGCGTCAGATGGCAACCCTGAGCACATTAACACCTGAGGTGGCAGGGCGTGTTTGTTGGCTGGACCAGTTATCCTCAGCCAAGGGGTTTAATGGTGTTGTTGTCGCTAATGAAGTTATTGATGCCATGCCGGTTAAATGTTTTGCATTAATGTCCGGGCAGGTGTTGGAGCTGGGTGTTGGTGTATGCGACGGGAAGTTGTGCTGGAAGACGGTGGTAGCAGACGCAGTATTTGAGCAGACGGTGTTATCCCGGTTGCCTTCGCCCATAGAACATTACCCCGAGGGTTACCACTCGGAAATCAGGCCGACCGTAAGTGCGTGGCTGAAGGCTCTGGGTGAATACATGGGCTCTGGCTTGATTGTCTTGCTTGATTATGGGCATGAACGTTCAACTTACTTTGAAACAAGTCGCGCCAACGGGACACTAAGGGGCTATTACCGCCACTTTATGCTGGAAGATCCGTTTGTATTCCCGGGAATGGTTGATTTGACGGCATCGGTGGATTTTACCGAGGTTGCCGAAGCTGCGGTTGCCAACGGGTTCCTGGTTGCCGGGTATACCAGCCAGGCCAACTTTCTGATTGATAACGGTTTGCTGGAGCGGGCGGCTGATGACTCCACAGAGAGTGGGGTCAACCGGGATCAAACGCGGCTATCCCAGGCCGAGGCGATTAAGTGCCTGACAGACCCCGGAGAGATGGGGGAGAGTATCAAGGTGATGGTGTTATCCAAAGACAGGGATACTGATACCGGCTTTACCCGGGATCAGCGATATAGACTATAGGATTGGGACTAATCTTCGTCCACCTCGTCCATATCGATCTGGCCTGTCATGCGGCGACGGATATGTGACCAGGACATGCCAATGGCGAGAATGGCGCTGATGACAACCAGAATAACCCAGTTCATAACGCCAGCATCGTCAGCAGCCAGCAAGCCAAGATCCACCAACAGCCATACGATCGTACCGAAAAATACTAATGTCAGTAATAAGCCAATCGGTCCCAGGGAGTTCCAGGTTGCCCTCAGGTAAATAACCCAACCGATCATAAGGACGATACCGGTAAACGCACTGATAGCATTTATCGAGGCAGGAAAATCGGTAAGCACCCAGGCCGTGTATGAATAAGTTGATGGGTTGTAGGTCCCTGTAACAAGCAGACACGCAAACAGGAATCGGACTAAAAAATTGGTCCATGAAAACTTGTGGATTGCCATGATGATGTTGGTTAATAACGTTAGATAAGCGCATGATAACGTATTAATTTACAGAAATTTGCGCCAGGTCACACTAAATGGCCCATAAATTCGTAAAAAAGTCATTAAATACGGTTCCGATTAGCTTGAAGGTCGGCTATGCTTACATCGTTATTAATCCGAATTCTAATAAATTAAGGGAAGCTCAGAGATGAAGAAGATTTCGAAAATTTTAATGGCGGCGTTACCGCTTGTAATTGCCTTCGGCATGATGCCATCTGTGGCTTCTGCCCATGATGGTAATCCTGGTTTTGTTCACGTTGCCAGTGGCATGACAAAAGTATCCTCAGGCTGTCTGCATACCGTGCGCTGGAAAGCAGATATGGGCGAATGTGGCATGGCCGCTGTAGGTGATGCCGATGGTGATGGGGTACCTGACGACAAGGACAAGTGCCCTGGAACTCCTAAAGGCGTAGCTGTTGATAAAGATGGTTGTGGTATCGATAGTGACGGCGACGGCGTTGCTGATTATGAAGATGCCTGCCCAGGTACACCAAGGGGTACCCCGGTTGATACCCGCGGTTGTGAGAAAATCAAGAAAATCGTAGTTAGTAACGTTAACTTTGATTTTGACCGCGCTACTCTGAAAGATCAGGCGACCAGCATCCTGAATTCAGCTGCTGAGCAAATTAACCGTAACTCTGCTGCCGTTAAGTCTGTATCAGTAACAGGCTACACTGATAGCACAGGCCCAGAGGCCTATAACCAGGCGCTGTCAGAGCGTCGTGCCAATGCGGTTAAAGGTTACCTCGAAGGTAAAGGTGTAACTGGCGTTACTGCTACTGGAGCTGGTGAAGCCAACCCGGTCGGTGATAACGGTACACGTGCCGGTCGTGCGGCTAACCGTCGTGTTGAGATCGACGTTAAAATGTAATTTGCCAGAAATAACTGGTATTAAAAACGGCGGCCCCAGGGTCGCCGTTTTTTTTGCCTGAGATATTCAGGATAAATCCATAGTGACAATGTTGCATGTAGTCGGTCTGCATGTCTTGCAGGGTTCTCATGTCCTTGAGCCGCTATATAGATTGTTTTCACCAATTGAGAGATAAGTTCTCTAGTCGGTGTTTTATTTTCCAGACCTATATCAAACGATCACGTGACTGCCTTTGTGGGGCTGTGTAAGACCGGGCTCTATCACTTATAAGTATTGGACCGTAATCTGTATAGTTTGATTAGGTTATGAGCAGATTCGCGCTATTGGCCGGTTGTTTGCAGCCAGAGAGCACCTGGACTCGGTGATAAAGGGGCACCTAAACTGACGATAGTCAGGTGCACTGGCGCCCGTTTGAATGAGTTTGCCCAATTATTGATTGCAGCGATGGCAAAGCGGACAATGTTGGGTTGCTGCTGGGAGAGATCACAGTCAACAGGGTTTGTTCCAGCGGCTGGAAACAGTCGATCGAGATATTAATGATTATGTCTTCGATTCACCGTTAGAAATATCGCTGAAATAGGCCAACAAAGCAGCTCTCAAATAGAAATATCCTGGCGCAGGAAACAGGGAGTGTAGTAAGTGGGTGGTAGCTACAGGCAGCTAGTAGTTGTCGTAAACAGCCAAAAAAATAAAAAAAGGCCTGAAAATATCAGGCCTTTTTTATTAAGGAATAATATTTGGATTATTTTGATGCATTAACCATATATTCAATAATGGCTTTGATTTGTGCATCGCTAAAATCCATTCGACCGCCTTTAGGTGGCATGGCGCCCTTACCTTTGAGTGCGCTGGCCAATAGAGCGTCTATACCAACGGCCGCTCGAGGGCCCCATGCGGCGGCATCGCCGAGCTTCGGGGCGTTTGCAACACCAGTAGTATGGCAGGCAGCGCAGGCTGCATATAGTGATTGCCCATCAATTGCTGCGGCAGCAGGTGCGGCTTCAGCAGGCGCGGCAGCTACGGGTGCAGGGGCAGCTGGCGTAGGTGTAGCAGCGGGTGCTGGCTTGGCCGCAGCCTCGTCGCCTGCGACTTTAACTGTGCCGTAAGGCATGGTGCGTATGTCAATATACTTGTCTTTCATTGGGCCGCTGTTTTCATTCATCCCTACTGAGCGCGCCAGTAACATAACGACAATGGTAAATAGCACTAATAAGGCCAATACCCAGATAAATACCCGGGTAAAATCATCTTCTTTATCGCTCATAATACAAGTCTCTAGTCCGTGATATTAAAACTGGCGCGGAGTATAGCGAAAACTGTACTGTAAATCAGTGATATTGCTCGGGGTGTTAGGTTTGATAAATATTGCGGTGGCTAAAAATGCCCTGGCCTGTCAGTGCTGGCGGCAGCCTTAGGGGGCTGATTCTGTGCTCGATACTCCTGAGTCAGGGGCTTGTCGGCTGAATTTTCGAGTCCAATTGCGTTATCTGCGACCTTAGTACGATGTTTGCCCCCTCCTAAACGGCTAATCTATCCCTAGATTAGAATAAATGGGTTTCGTTATGGCCAGTAAAGTTATCGGTAAAGTCGTTCACGTCGAAGGAAGTGTGCAAATTCGGGGTGTGGATGGTGTTATCAGGATCCTGAATATTGGTGATTCGGTTCGCGAAGGTGAGTTGCTGATCACGAGTATTAATTCTGAGATTGAGATCATGTTCTTTACTGGCAGGGCCTTCAAACTGGATGAGATCGCCGAAGTCCTGCTGGATGAAAGCATGTATAGACTGCTCGAATTCCATGACGGGCAAGTTATCGGTGACGTTGACACCCTTGGGTTGGGTATTGGGGTTGATACTACCGACCTGGCTGATCTGGACTCAACTGCCGCGGGCCCGGAGCAGGACACTGATGGCCTGGACACCGATAACACCGTAGATACTCCTATATATGAGAGAGATGGGCGTGAAGGTGAGGTTGATGTTCAGCCGACGCCATTTAATGCTCCCAGGAGAGCTGCGGAGGATGATGAGGAGTTTATTCCTGAAGAGGTGCTTGTAGATAGTGCAGTCCCTCCGACAGCGCCAGGGTCACCTGTTTATATCACGCTTGGCGACATCATAGCTGTTGAAGGAGGTAGCGCGACTATTGACGCGACCGTTGGTACGCCTGTTGCGGGTTCCAACCTGGTCATTACGCTGGACAACGGCGCCACCATCACCATCACGGTAGGAAATACCACTGGTACCTCGACTAGCTTCACCGTGGCCAATACTGAAGATCCCTATGTCGATGCTGGTAGTTATACAGTTGGTATTTCTGGGACCTCAGGCGGTAACTTTACGGCTCTTGACACCACGGATACTGCATTAGTTTCTGTTGGTGATACCACGGACATCACCACGCTGACGCTGAACGACGTCAACGTCAACGAAGGTGCGGGCACCGCGACCATCTCTGCGAGCCTCGACAACGCCCCGACCGATGCACCGCTGGTG
>JAPHTU010000205.1 GCA_026196145.1 Gammaproteobacteria bacterium | reverse complement strand
TAAAGTCAACGGCCACCCTCCAAACAGGTCAAATGGCAGCGCTACGCTTTTTCTGAACCGGACTGCACTTTACGGGTCAGGTTGGTGGTGCTGTACCCTCGAACCACTTCCACCAATTTCACTGCCCCGCCATAGGACTCCACCAGTTCCTTGCCCACCACCTCTTCCGGTTTGTAATCGGATCCTTTGACCAGGATATCGGGTCTCAGGCTTTTGATGAGATCGATGGGCGTATCGTCGCCGAAATGCACCACCAGATCCACGCAGGACAGGGCGCTTAGCATGGCGGCGCGATCCCGTTCAGAGAGGATCGGACGCTGGGCGGGGCTGAACGTGCCCCCCGGCTTTGTCATTTCCACCGCGGCCTGCCTTGAATATCTGGATACGGGAAGTGATAAACTGCCTGCAGGCGTCATGAAAGAGGTCCGCAAACAAATGCGGGCCGTTGAAAAAGCAACAGGCAAGGTTTTCGGCGGCAAGGAAAATCCACTACTGGTATCGGTACGCTCAGGCTCTGCCATGTCCATGCCGGGCATGATGGATACCATCCTTAACCTGGGGCTGAACACAGAGACACTGGCAGGCGAGATCGCAGACACCCACGATGAACGCTTTGTCTACGACGCCTACCGTCGCTTTATACAACTATTTGGCAAGGTCGCCATGGGCGTCCCCGATGAAAAGTTTGACGAGCGCTTTCTTGCCATCAAACAGCAGGCACAGGTGACTGAAGATATCGGCTTAAGCGCCGATGACCTGAAAACGATCAGTACCGAATTCCTGGAGGTCTTTGAAGAGCATACCGGACGTCCCTTTCCAGAAGATCCCTATGACCAACTGGAGATCGCCATCAAGGCCGTTTTCGGCTCCTGGATGGGTAAACGCGCCGTTGATTACCGACGCGAATTCAATATTACACCGGACATGGCAAACGGTACCGCTGTCAACATCTGCACCATGGTATTTGGCAACCGCGGCAATGATTCGGCAACGGGCGTTGCCTTTACCCGCAACCCGGGAACAGGTGAAAACAAGCTGTACGGAGAATACCTGGTCAATGCCCAGGGCGAAGATGTGGTTGCAGGCATTCGCACACCCAAGCCCATCGACATGCTTGCCAACGAGATGCCGAAGATGGCCAAACAACTGGAGGCACTGCGCCAGCGCCTGGAAAGCCACTACCATGAGGTTCAGGATTTTGAATTTACCATCGAACGCGGCCAGTTGTACTGCCTGCAAACCCGCAATGGCAAGATGAACGCGGTTGCCATGGTGCGCACGTCAGTCGAAATGGTGAAGGAAAAACTCATTGATAAAAATCAGGCGCTGTTACGCATCGATCCGGATCACCTGGAACAAATGCTGTACCCGCGCCTGGACCCTACAACCGAGGCAAAGAGCCTCGCACAGGGCCTGCCTGCATCGCCGGGCGCTGCCTGGGGCCATGCCATCTTTGATGCCGACCGTGCAGAAAGTGAAGGCAAGAAAGGTCAAAAAGTCATTCTGGTACGCGAAGAAACCAAGCCGGAAGACATCCATGGCTTTTTTGCCTCGGAAGGCATCCTCACCAGCCGCGGCGGCAAGACCTCACATGCAGCAGTAGTCGCACGTGGCATGGGTAAACCCTGTGTCGCCGGTGCAGAAGATATCACCGTCGATGTGTCTGTGCGTGAAGCCTATATCGGTGACATGATCATTCACGAAGGCGATATCATTACGCTTGATGGGACAACGGGTAAGGTCTACCTGGGGCAGGTCGCCACAGTCGAAGCTGACTTCTCACACGAGCTGGGTCGCCTGCTGGGCTGGGCCGATGATGTGGCAAAACTGGATGTACTGGCCAACGCCGATACCGTGCAGGACGCCAACCGTGCGCTTAAATACGGCGCCAGGGGCATTGGCCTGTGCCGCACCGAACGCATGTTTAACGACGTCGACCGTTTACCGATTGTTATCGACATGATAGTTGCGGAAACTCCCGAGGAAAGACAGGAGGCACTTGACCGTCTGCGCCCCATTCAGCGTGATGATTTCAAGGGACTGTTCGAGGCCATGTCTCCGTACCCGGTTACCATCCGGTTGCTGGACCCGCCTATTCACGAATTCCTGCCCTCCGAGCAGCAATTACGTGATGACCTGCAATACCTTCACCACCTGCGCGATGCCATGCGTGGTCTGGAGGTGCTCAACAATACACAGGCACTGGTTCACGACAAGCCCGGCGATGTCGTTCAATCGGTAGATCTTGGTATCAATACGTTCGATGTGGAAGAGGCCATCAAGAAGAAAAAGGTTATCCTGAATAAAGTCCGCGTCCTTTACGAAACCAACCCCATGCTGGGCCACCGTGGTGTGCGCCTGGGTATTACCTTCCCTGAAATCTATGAAATGCAGATTCGTGCCATCCTGGAGGCAACCGCCGACTGCGTGCGCAAGGGCATCGATATCCACCCGAAAATCAAAATCCCCCAGGTCGCCACCTCGCAGGAACTGCTGTTCGTCAAAAAGATCGTTGACAGGATTAGCCAGGAAATTGAAGCGGAACTCGGTAATACCCTGAAATTCCAGTTCGGCACCATGATTGAAGTCGTTCGTGCCTGTATGCGGGCCGACAGCCTGGCAGCAGAGACCGAGTTTTTCTCATTTGGTACCAATGACCTGACCCAGGCAACTTTTTCCTTCTCTCGCGAGGATGCAGAGAATAAATTCCTGCCACTTTATAACGACAAGGGTATCCTGCAGGACAACCCGTTCGAAGTACTGGACGTCCACGGCGTTGGTAAATTAATGGAACTGGCAGTGAAGTGGGGGCGCGAGCAGCGGCCGGACCTGCTTATCGGTATTTGTGGGGAACATGGCGGCCACCCTGACTCCATTCACTTTTGTCACCAGATCGGGCTGGACTATGTTTCATGCTCGGCACCGCGTGTTCCGGTTGCACGGTTGGCCGCGGCACATGCCGCGCTTTCCGATACGACAAAGCGGGATGTCTGATAGCTATTTAACAACTATGAACATAATGAGCATTTTGAGGATATTTTTAACGCCGTATCGTGCCAGCTGAGGTTTTTCAGCGACATGTTAACTCGAGGATCAAAACTATGACTAACATTGAGCAATTACTGGGAGATGAAGCCGAACACCTGCTGGCATACGAGGCCAAAGCGATCCCTAAAAACACCCTGCACCTGCCGGGCACCGATTTTGTTGACCGTGTGCTCATCAATAACGATCGTTCACCTGCCGTATTACGTAACTGGCAGGCACTGTCAGGAAGCGGCAGGCTCGCCAATTCCGGTTATGTGTCCTTCCTGCCGGTTGACCAGGGCGTAGAACATTCTGCCGGCGCATCGTTTGCCCCTAACCCGGCCTTCTTTGATCCCGCCAATATTGTTGAACTGGCGATAGAGGCCGGCTGTAACGGTGTGGCGTCCACCCTTGGTGTGCTCAGCAGCGTAGCGCGTAAATACGCGCATAAAATCCCCTTCATTGTGAAAATCAATCACAACGAATTACTGACTTACCCCAACCAGTTTGACCAGACGATATTTGCCAGTGTCGACCAGGCCTTTGACATGGGCGCTGCCGCGGTGGGTGCGACCATATACTATGGTTCACCGGAATCCCGGCGGCAGATTGAAGAGATCACCGATGCCTTTGCACGCGCCCACGAACTCGGCATGGTTACCGTACTGTGGGCATACCTGCGTAACAACGCCTTCAAGAAGGACGGTGTGGATTATCACGCCTCGGCAGACCTGAGCGGACAGGCAAATCACCTGGCGGCAACCATCGGCGCAGATATCGTCAAGCAAAAGCAGGCCACCAATAACGGCGGCTATACGGCTGTAGGCTTTGGCAAGACACACCCGAAGGTCTACGATGAACTGACGACCGACCATCCAATCGACCTGACACGCTACCAGGTGGCCAACTGTTACATGGGGCGTGTTGGCCTGATTAACTCGGGTGGCGCCTCCGGCGACAATGACCTGGCACAGGCCGTTCGCACCGCTGTCATCAACAAGCGCGCCGGTGGCATGGGTCTGATTTCAGGTCGCAAGGCCTTTCAAAAACCAATGTCAGAGGGCATTACCCTGTTGCATGCAATCCAGGATGTCTATCTGGACAGCAAGGTTACTATTGCGTGATATTTATATATAACTTTTACGACTTAAACTTTATTATTGACATCGATCGACCGGATTACCACTCACGGTAATCACAATGCTGTACATCTGTAACGAGGAAATTTAAATGGCAAAATCAGGCAGTTCAAAAAAGAAGGCAACGACCAAGAAAAAGGTTACAAAGAAAAAAGTAACCAGCAAGAAAAAGGCAGTATCCAAGAAAGCGGCCACAAAGAAAGTCGCCAGCAAGAAAGCTGCGCCAGCGAAATCCTCCGCCCCGAAAAAAGTCAGCAAGGCAAATGTTAGCCCGGTAGATCGCGACGAAATGATCGCCGTCGCTGCCTACTACCGATGGGAACAATCCGGTCGTGTTGGCGAGCTTGAAATTGAACACTGGCTGCTTGCCGAGAAAGATATCAACGAATTGATGAAATAATCCGTACCATGCCCATGGATCCCGGAAAAATTACTTCAAGCATTCAATTGCCCGGGCCAGGGGATTCCACATTATTGCTGCAACACCTTGTTCGTATACAGGCCGAGTTTAATTACATACCGGATAAGGCTGTTGCAGACCTGTCGTCATCGCTTGGCATACCTGCTGCCGAGATACGTGGTGTCATCGATTTTTACAGCTTTCTGCATCTCACGCCACGCGGAAAATACGACATCCTGTTCAGCGACAGCATCACCGATCATATGCTCGGCAGCCGGGAGCTAATAACTGATTTAACCGAAAAACTGGGTGTCACGGTTGGCGAGGTTCGCGGGGATGGCCGGGTATCGGTCGATACCACCTCCTGTACCGGCATGTGTGAGCAAGGCCCTGCACTGCTGGTCAACAGGCTGGCAATCAACCATCTTGATCAACAGCGTATTGAGCAGATTGCACGATTAATCGAGGAAGATGTTGATCTTGCCGACTGGCCGAAAGAATTTTTTCAGATTGATGACAGCATTCAACGGCAGGACATCCTGTTATCCAGCATGGCATCAGCAACCGGGGCCAGCCCGGATACGCTTACCACACTTCTTTCACCTGAGCCGGATAATGTATTAGACATACTGCAGGATGCCGGTCTGCGCGGCCGTGGTGGTGCCGGCTTCATGACTGCCATCAAGTGGCGCTCATGTCGGGACACGGCAGCCGAACAGCGATATGTTGTATGTAATGCAGACGAAGGAGAGCCCGGCACATTCAAGGACCGTGTCCTGCTGCAGCGCTATGCCCACCAGTTAATTGAGGGCATGACCTTGTGCGCACATACGATCAATGCGTCAAAGGGTTATATCTACCTGCGGGGTGAATACCTTTACCTTCTTGAACATCTGCAGGCCGTGTTACAGGAACGACGCGATCTTGGTTTGCTGGCTAACAACATATCCGGCAAAGCCGGTTTTGATTTTGATATCGACATTCACCTGGGCGCAGGCGCCTACATCTGTGGTGAAGAATCCGCATTGATAGAGTCGCTGGAAGGAAAACGCGGTATTCCGCGAAAACGCCCACCCTTCCCTGTTACCCATGGTTATAAAAACCAGCCAACAGTCGTCAACAATGTTGAAACCTTCATCGCCGCTTCGCAGATCATCCTGCATGGTGCAGAATGGTTTAAGGGCGCAGGTACCGAACAGTCCAGCGGTACCAAGTTATTAAGCATCAGTGGTGATTGTGAGCGTCCCGGTATCTATGAATATGCCTTTGGTACCAGTATCCGACAGGTACTTGGAGATTGTGGTGCACACGATACATTGGCCGTGCAGATCGCCGGTGCCGCCGGTGTTACCATCCCCTCTGAGCAGTTTGATCGCAGCATTGCCTTTGAGGATATTTCTACCGGTGGTTCTTTCATTATATTTAACAGCGACCGTAATCTGCTCGACATGGTACAAAACTTCACACATTTCTTTGCGCATGAAAGTTGTGGCTTTTGTACGCCCTGTCGTGTTGGCAGCTCCTTGCTGAAAGACCTGATTGACAAGCTGCATGCAGGACATGCCGGTCACTACGATATCAATGAGCTGAATAGGATCACGATCATCATGCGAGACACCAGTTTTTGCGGCCTGGGGGCGACGGCACCCAACCCGGTGATTCAGACGCTGACAAATTTCCCGGAGATTTATGAGCGACAGGTTCAACATACCGACTATGAACCTGCCTTCGACCTCGATGCCGCACTGGAAGAGGCCCGACAAGTGACGCACTGCTTTGGGCCTGAGGCCCATATAAAGTCATGAGCGATAAATTCATGCCCGAACAGCAGACATTCAAGCTGGATAGCAAGACCATACCTTTCCGGGATGGCGATACCATTATGGATGCCGCCCTGCGGGCAGGTGAATACATCCCGCATCTTTGCCATAACCCCGAGTTCACGCCACATGGCAGTTGTCGTGTCTGTGTCGTGTCGGCAAACGGACGCCATGTATCCGCCTGTACTCAACAGGCAATGAACGACATGGAAGTCGATAACCGGTCTGATGCCATCATGGACAAGCGGCGCAATCTGTTACAGATGCTGTTTGTAGAAGGCAACCACGTCTGCCCCGGCTGTGAGAAAAGTGGCGCATGCCAGTTACAGGCGGTAGCTTACTACACCAATATGCTGTCGCCGCACTATACGCATTTCTTTCCAAAACGATCTGTCGATGCATCACATGCGGATATCGCCATCGACTTTAATCGCTGTATCCTTTGTGAGCTGTGCGTGCGTGCCAGTCGCGATGTCGATCGGAAAAATATTTTTTCCATCAGTGGCCGTGGCATCAAGGCCAGGCTGGTGATTAATTCAGACACGGGCAAACTGGGAGACAGCGATCTGACGGCAACCGACAAGGCAGTACATGTCTGTCCGGTAGGCGCCATCCTGCCAAAGCACCGTGGTTATGACAAACCCATAGGTGAGCGGCTGTATGACAGGCAACCCGTCAGCCAGGTAGGCGATGTCGCTGCACACGATGAGGACGATAATCATGGCTGACAAGATCAAGGTCGCCACCGCATCCCTGTGCGGCTGTTTTGGCTGTCATATGTCCATTCTGGATATCGATGAGAAGCTGTTTGATCTTGTAGAACTGGTGGAGTTTGACCGCAGCCCGATTAACGATATCAAGACAATTGGAAAATGTGATATCGGCATTATCGAAGGCGGCGTCGCCAATTCTGAGAACGTCGAGGTGTTACGGGAGTTTCGTGAACACTGCGACATCCTCATCGCACTCGGCGCCTGCGCGGTGAATGGCGGCATACCGGCAATGCGAAATCAAAATACACTGCAGGAATGCCTGGAGACCGCCTATATCCACGGCATAGGCGTCGATCAACCATGCATCCCCAATGACCCGGAAATCCCGTTACTGCTGGATAAGGTTCATCCCATCCATGAGATTGTGAAAGTTGATCATTTCCTGCCCGGATGTCCGCCGTCAGGCGCCACCATCTGGACGTTCCTGACCGAGCTGATTGAAAACAAACCCATCAGCTTCCCCTATGAACAAATTCACTACGACTAGCGCCATGAGTAATTCACTGGAAACTGCTAACCAACCCGAAAAACTCAAGCGCACGGTGATCGAACCACTGACGCGGGTTGAAGGGCATGGCAAGGTCACCCTGCTGCAGGATGAGGACAACAATATCCGGCAGGCGCGTCTGCATATTGTTGAGTTTCGTGGCTTTGAGAAGTTTATCCAGGGGCGTCCTTACTGGGAGCTACCGGTACTGGTACAACGCCTGTGCGGCATTTGCCCGGTCAGTCATCACCTGGCAGCGGCCAAGGCCACCGATATGCTGGTCGGTGCCGCGCAATTAACACCGACAGCTGAAAAAGTACGCCGCCTGTTGCACTACGGTCAGGTGTTGCAGTCACACGCCCTGCACTTCTTTCACCTGTGCTCACCCGACCTGCTATTCGGTTTCGATGACGAGGTCAGGCACCGCAATATCGTCGGTGTCATGGAGGATTACCCCGAGATCGCCAAACAGGGGGTATTGTTACGTAAGTACGGCCAGGAAATTATCGAAATCATATCGGGCAAACGCATCCATGGTGTCAGCGCCGTTCCCGGTGGCGTCGTCAAGTCACTCAATAACGAAGAGATCCAGTACCTGCTTGGAGATATCGATCAGATTACCGAGTGGGCCGTCGGTGCAGTGACCATCATGAAACGCATTTTCATGGAACAGCTGGACTACCACCAGGAGTTTGCACATATCGATTCCAACATGCTGAGTATGATCGGCAACGATGGCAGCCTTGAACTCTACCACGGCAACCTGCGCGCCAACGATATGAATGGTAAATCTATTTTTGACCGGGTCGACTACACCGACTACCAGGATTACATCAGGGAAGGTGTGAAGAACTGGAGCTACATGAAGTTCCCGTTTATCGACTCGATTGGTGCCGAACACGGCTGGTACCGCGTTGGCCCGCTGGCACGCATGAATAACTGTGACTTTATCTCCACCCCGCTGGCGGAAAAAGAGCGCCAGGAATTCAGGAACATCGGCGGTAACAAACCCGTTCAGTCGGCCCTCGCCTATCACTGGGCAAGGCTGATCGAGTTGCTGCACTGCGCCGAGGCAATCAATGGGCTGCTGCATGATCCCGATATATCCGGGGATGACCTGATGAACAAGGGCGAGCTGCAAAGGGTTGGCATCGGTGTACTGGAGGCACCACGCGGCACCCTGTTCCACCATTACGAGATTGACGACGATGGTCTTGTTGAACGTGCCAACCTGATCGTCTCTACCACCAACAACAACCAGGCAATGAACGAATCGATACGCCAGGTCGCATCAAAATACCTGAGTGGCAACGAACTGACCGAACCGCTACTGAACCAGATCGAGGTCGCGATACGTGCCTATGACCCCTGCCTGTCATGCGCCACACACGCCATGGGAAAAATGCCGCTGGAAATCAGCCTGGTCGATAGCAACAACGCGCTGATTGACCGCATAGAAAAAGGCAGCACTGGCCAGATCAAGAGAAGTAACAATTAATAGCAACACTAAACCTTACCTGATATTCACCTGGGGCAATCCCTCCCGGGGAGACGATGCCATAGGCCCTGAAATATACGATCACCTGCTAGCCAATCCACTGCCGGATACCGATGTACTGACCGACTTCCAGCTACAGATAGAACACTCGCAAGACCTGGACGGTAGACAGGCCGTCATCTTTGTCGATGCCAACATGGATTGCATGGCGCCTTATGACTTCAGGGAAATTCAACCTGACCAGGATTACACCTACAGCACCCATGCCATGAGCCCACAGGCACTGCTATCGGTTTACCAGGAGGTCAATCAACAGCCACCACCGACTGCCTACCTGTTATCAGTCAGGGGAACGCAATTTGATCTGGGGGAATCACTTTCAGCATTTGCAGAAAACAACATGCAGGAAGCGATTGAGTTACTGGAGAAAATTATGCAAATGCCCCAAGCTGAGTGGTTGAACGAGGCATGATCAGTCCTGTGCCCGATTGTGCTTACTTACTTCAAAGCTGAAACCGATTGAATTAGACCCTACTAACCCTGTTGATTTATATCTTGTTTCAGGCACCTGGAAAGACAACATAAGTGGTATTTTCTCCAGGCAAATTTCATTATACTGCCGCCCAAATTCGACTACGGGAAAGGATCAACAATGAACAAGCAATCTAGTTTTACACGGATGTTTTCGATTTTAATGGTTTTTGCAATGGCTGTATTTCTACAAGCCTGCGACAAGAGCGATACTGGAACAGCAGCTAAAAGTGCCCCGCAAACAGCTCCAGCAACTTCATCAGCTCCTGCTGCCGCCACCTCTGCAGATACTGCAGGCATTGATGGCGAGGCGCTTTACAAGGGTGCTTGCCAGGCCTGTCACCTGGCAGGTGTTGCGAATGCACCCAAGCTGGACGACAAGGCAGCATGGGCACCAAGAATTGCGATGGGCGTAGATGCACTGACCCAGTCAGCCATCAAGGGTAAGAATGCAATGCCACCAAAAGGCGGCCGCATGGACTACTCTGACGAGCAAATTGCCGCGATTGTTCAATACATGGTGAATCAGGCCCAGTAAGCCAATCGCATAGCTGTGTTGAAAAGGGGCGTTTATCGCCCCTTTTTATTGCTTAAAATAACTCAAGCTAGTGGGCAATTTTTAGTGCGTATAGCTTATCTCAAGATCAATCGAGCCTGACTCCATTGATTCAGATTGATTGATT
>JAPHTU010000077.1 GCA_026196145.1 Gammaproteobacteria bacterium | reverse complement strand
CTGAGCCTGTTATGGCGACTGCAAGATATCACCGGGTGACACTATCCCCTTACCTATACCGGCCAGTAATAAACCGGCAGTTTCCCCTTTCGTTGCCACATTCGTATCCTTAAGAAACATTTCAATACCGGCAACCTTTACAACTTGTTTTGATTGATCGGTTGAGACCAGCTCCAGTTCATCACCAGCCCGTACAGTACCGGACTCAATCGTACCCGTCGCAACCGTACCCCGGTTTTCAAGCTCTATAACAACACAGTCTTCCACCGTCATACAAAAACTGCTGCTGTCATATGTTGCTGACGGCTGCTGTTTTTTCCTGGCACTGCCCCGCGACAACAGAGCTGAAATTGCCTCACCCAAACCCATGTAAACATCCCTTTGTTAACCAACTAGCCATAAAGATAGACTAAAAAGTACAAAATGCATCAATTATGACTGTCTTGCTTTTGATATATATATCCGGCAATTACCGGGCGACGATATAGCCACCAGACATTACTTAGGCAGCTGCAGCATAACTGACTGCCAGCTGACATCACTACGCTGCAGCTTATCCCCTGTCTTCTTAACGCATAAGATTGAGAGATCATCTTCATTCGCCAATGCCTCAATTTCGTCAAGTGATGTGGCATACATCACCCGGTCCTTTGGGAACGGACCTTCACGCAGTGAGATCATTACGCGGCCACCGGGATGCAGCAGAGAGACAATGTTGGCAAATGCGGTCTGCCGTGAAGCAGGCAGCACATGCATCCACACGGCGCTCATCCAGACAAGATTGAACTGCTTGCCCAACTGGAAGACATTCGATAAATCAGGTAACCGGTCATCAAGCCAGGTAATACCCTGCTGAGGATGTCGGGATTGCGCAGCTTCGCGTAATCGCCGCGCCGGCTCTACCGCCGTCACTTGATACCGGTGGTCGGCAAACCAGGCGGCATCCCGACCCGAGCCGGCACCGATATCCAGTATCCGCCCAGGTGCGGCAGGCAATAGATCAACAATGCCTGCATGGATCTCCGCGAAGCTTCTGGACTCATACTTTTCTGCCAGTGTTTCAGCTTGCTCGCTGTAGATATCAAACGTGTTCGTCGAGGTATTCACGAAAGTGAGTTTCGTACCTGTGTTAACCGGCAAACATTAGTCCACAATACGATAACGCACGATGCGATCATTATAGGTGTCTGCAAACCAGGCCTGTCGCTCATGAATGGCAATACCCTCGGGTCGATCAAAGTAACGCGGCCCAAAGGTGCTATGGCGGCCACCCAGTGTCAATAACATGGAGAGGTCTGGCGTCAGTACCTTGATCTGGTGATTGTACTTGTCGGCGACATAGAGTCGTCTCGCATCATCGAAATCCAGGTAGCGTGGCCCACTGAAGTTATATGGCTCACCTTCAAGCATTTGAATAATTTTCAGGTCCCCGGTCACATTCAGCAACCGGTCATTGCCGGCATCGGCAATCCACAGTGAACCATTTGGTGCCACACTGACATCATGCGGTCCGGACAAGCCACCCAGTTCAGCCACGACACGGCCATTGTCATAGGCCACGATATTGTCCGAGCTGGCGCCGGTGGCATACACACGCCCGTTCGGGTGCACCGCCACGCCTTCAGGCCGGCGTATCGACTGCGAAAGCTCATCAACCAGGCGGGCATGGGTACCCGACACCTCGTATATCGCGATACGACTACCACCCGTATCAGCTACCAGTAAACGGCCGGCCGCATCAAATACCACGTCATGCGGCTCATTTACCTCACCGTGAGCAAAGGAACCCAATAGCTTCAAACTGTCAGGATCAAGTACCGCAATACGGTCATTACCGTTATCGGCGACATACAAAAAACGCTTATCGGGCGACAGAACAACATCATGGGGATGCGCATAAACGGCTTCGGAAGCCGACAGGTAGACCAGGTCAAAGGCCTGCGCCGAACTGGCCATACTCCAGTAGAATATACAAAGCGTAACAGTCAGTTTAAGCAAATCCGGTTTCATCATTACATCACATGCCTATCCTAGATAAAGACATCATAGCCGAACGCACCAAAAATACGTAAGCCAGCACCCTATTAGTGCGCAATTGCACCTTTACAGGGCACAAATATAGCCGTATAACGCCACGCGAAATCTGTACCCCTTGAATATCAATTACTTAATAAGATTTCAATATATGGCGCAATTCTTGCTGAAATATAATTGAAATAAAGATGTGCTTAACTCGGTCGATACAGACCGTTAATAATAATTATTAGAGTCCAACAAGAGGAGATCTACTATGAAAGTGAATGAAGTCAAAAAGATTGCCAAGCTGCATGGTGTGAAAACCACCCGCAAATCCAAGGCGGATATTATTAAACAAATCCAGATCGTAGAAGGCAACTTTGACTGCTTTGCGACCCCAAGCGATGGATATTGCGATCAGGATAGCTGCCTGTGGCGTCCGGACTGCTTCAAGGCCGCATAACCACAAGCACCCGCAAAACTACATCGCCTCATAAAATAAGGCTTTATCTCTTTCGATGAGGCCATCGGTTCAGTGCGCCTGATTATTAGTAAACCTACTCCTTGAAACAAGGGGACGGGTTCTCGGCTTGATGGTAATTTAAAAGCCGGTTTATACTGCGCGGGCTTTCAGGCAGGCAGTACCCTCTGCATTTTTTCCACAACAAAACCATGGCACGGACAACTGGTATCGCACATTGAGGCCCCATATGAACACCAAGGTTAATACGGCACTAAAACGACTGGACTCCATACTCCCACTGCTATCGGGTTTACAGTCACTGAGCAGCGATGAGGCCGCCCTTTATTGCAAACTGCTCAACAGCTATATAAAGAAGGGCCGTACACTCACGCGTGATGAAGTCGCCGGGCTGGTCGATAACGCAGAACAGGCACTGGCCAACATTGTCGATAGCAAACTCATCGTGCTGGATGCTGATGGTAATCCGTTTGGCGCCTATCCATTCACCTCGGAAGAGCGCGAATACAAGGTCCATGTCAATGGCGTTACGGCGCATTGCATGTGTGCACTGGATGCTCTGTCCGTCAGCCTGATGTTTGATATACCGACAGTCATTGATTCAGAATGCCGTGTAACCGGTGAAAAAATACACCTGGAACAAAATGGTAGCGACTTCAGCGGCGGCACACTTGATGCGTGGTTTGGCATCAACTGGGGAGCTGCGGCAACCGATACAGCCTGCGCCGCGTCACTGTGCATGGAAATGATGTTCCTGAAAAACGAAGCCGTTGCCCGCGAATGGCTGGATGAATCACCTGACACACGTGAAATCTTTGACCTGCCATCGGCAGTGGCCTTTGCCGCCGGATTCTTTGTGCCGCTGGCCGAAAACTGCCAACAGGCCGCCTGAGACTACACGCGCTTGATGGCATAACCAATCACGGGTCACCCCGACTCAATAATTCAGGGCCGGGACTTTTTACCTGGTTTTTGATTGAATCGCGCGAACTCTCTTCGCCGCCTTCTTCATCTCCTCATCCTTGCAGTCATCGTATTTTTCTTCGGGTACGCTAAATGACCTGACGGGGCGCGAGGACTCACCAATGGTATCAATATTGACAGTTAGTGCCGGAGCACACAGATGATTATGGTATGACATGATGTATTCAACATCTTTGCCCAGGCGCAGATAGCGTCCCCATACCTTTCCATTTTCAACGATAAGATCTTCATCAGGCACGATGCGTTCCTGGCCTGTCCTGGGATCGTACTCCACCACCCTGTCGGTGTAGATGATCGGAACGAGGGCTATGCTGCCGCCAAGCACCTCGGGCCTGTTAGTTTTTTCCGTCGACGTAGATGGGAAAAAACTGCAACCAGACAAGATACCGACAACAATAACAGCCGCCAATAATTTAACCGGCAGTATGGCCAGTCTCTGTTGAAATCCATTTTCTTTCATATTAATAGCCTATGTAGTGATTATTCACTGAGCAAGTTTGACAGACGACGTCGATAGACCTTCGCCTGCTCCGGGTCGTTGGGCGTGAGCATGTTCGTGATGGTTACAATCATCTCCCTGGCCGCGCCGTCTTTATAATCGGGTGCTGCCTGCAGAATTGTAAACAGCTGATCCATCGCACCGTCATAGTCATGCTGGTGAACCAGGCACATCGCCAGGTCAAAGCGGGCATCATGATTATGTTTATCCTGCTGCAGCTGCTCGTTCAGGCGCTCGATACCTTCAGTTGCTGCCGCCAGGTCTGCAAATGTCAGCTGACCGATCAATGACTTACCCATGCCACTGTCCTTATCGCTGTCTGGCAACTTGTTAAACAAGCCCTTTGCCTGCTCCAACTCGCCGGTATCGATAAAGATCTGCACCATGTCCATGGCCACACGCGTATTACCCGGGTCCTGCTGAATTGCCTGTGTAAGCAAGAGGATGGCAGCGGGTGTATCTCCAGCCATATGTTTATCCCGCGCCTGCTCGCGTAGCTCATCTGATACGCGGTACACACCCACACCCTTGAGCAACACCCGCAGTTCAGCTTCCTGCAACTGCCCTTCCTGTGTTAAGACAACTTCACCATCCTTGAATACCAGCAAGGTCGGTACATTTTGTATATTGAATTGCTCGCGCAGGTCTTGCTGCTCATCGATGTCGACCTTGGCAAACACAAACTGGCCGGCAAATTCCTGCGCCAGGTCATGCACAACATCAGCCAGCAGGATACAAGGCTCGGACCAGACCGCCATAAATTCGACCAGTACGGGCAGCTTGTGTGAGTTTTCAACCACATAGCGGGAAAACCCGCTGGTGCCGACTTCAAAGATAAGTGCTTCCTGACTCATAACATTCCATTGCCGTAAAGACGATCACGTAATTGTACACAAATTGCGAATACGTAATG
>JAPHTU010000092.1 GCA_026196145.1 Gammaproteobacteria bacterium | reverse complement strand
GGTTTGATGATCGGTTGTAATACACCCAGCTTGTTGGGTAGCCAGTCCAGGTTGGAAAACATGGCATCGTACAGGCGCACAATTGCATCGGTACGGTTCTCACCCACACGGTAACGGACAGTCAGTATAGACAGGCCCGGGCGTGAAGTTGAATAGATATGTTTGATACCGTCTATCTCGGACAATACCTGCTCTGCGGGCGTGGTGACAACCTGTTCCACCTCCTCTGCCGTGGCGCCCGGAAAGGCAATAAATATATTGGCAAAGGTCACATTGATCTGCGGTTCTTCCTCTCGCGGTGTTACCAGCAGTGCTAGCATACCCAACAGGAGGGCAACAATCACCAGTAACAAGGTGATTTCGGAGGTTAGAAAGGTTTTCGCAATCCGCCCTGACAACCCGAGTTGTTCCCCGGTATCTTTCATTCCTTTTCCTGTTGCGCCTTATATTCTGCCAGTGCATCCTCAGGGTCCAGGATCAACTGTTCGCCGATATCGATCCCGGCCAGGACCTCGATCTGGTCATCAGAAACATGGCGCCCCGGTTTTATCTGTCGCATGGTGACATAACCGTCTTTCTGCTTGATGTAGACGGCGGAGACCTCGCTGCGTCTGACCAGGGCGCTTCGCGGAATCAACAAGCGCTGCTGTTCGCCTATCAAAAACGCCACCTTGACGTACATGCCGGGAAACAGGTTCTTGACGTTAGGTGGTAGCTCAACCCTGACCGCCATGGCATGACTGGACTGGTTGGCAAACGGAAATACGGTAAGCCGGTTTGAGTGAAAGCCGCGCGGACCTTCTGCGGACATTACAATGACCCGCGCTTGTTGATAACGCGTTATTGAGTCGATCATTCGTTGCGGCACATAGGACAGTACACGCAGGTCATCCAGTGACAATCCGGTCATGATTGGCTTGCCCGGAGCCGCCACTTCACCAACTTCGGCATGCCGCTTGGTCACAATACCGCTATAGGGCGCGCGTATAAGTGTGTAATCCAGTTGCTCGAGTGAGCGTGTAAGCTCGGCACGGGCAGCATCTACGGAGGCGTTAGCACCCTTTAGTGCCGCAATTGCCTTATCCATGCTCGATTTTGAAACCACCCCCTCCTTAAACACCCTGGCGATTCGGTCATGCTCCGCACTGGCATCCCGTTGTTGGGCCAGGGCAGACCTTAGTCCGGCTTCAGCCTTTGCCACAGCCGCCTTTTGCTCTGTATTTTTAAATTCGGCGATGACATCATCTTTCCTGACGTAATCATTAACATCAAACCGAAGTTTGACAATTGTGCCGCTTGTTTGTGCCGATACCGTGGACTGGTTAACTGCCTCGATGACACCATCGACATATTGTTCCAGGGGTATGGTCTGTTTCTCGACCGTCAGTACAGCTAATGTATCGTTATCGTCAGCATGCAATATTCCTGTGTTTACTGACACAATGAAACACACGGCGATAATTAAAATGTTACGCATCATGTTTTTCCCTACCCATGTAGTTCATTTATTAAACAGTCTGGAATCACTATAGCCTATCTGGCAGCTTGATTTTGGTGATTACCTTATTGAGTTGGTATCAATATCTGCTGAGTAGTTGCTGTTTTCAGGGGACAGTGTCCGAATCATGAACCATGAGCTTGTGATTCGGCTTCCTCTATTTTTGCCCTAAGCATTTTTATCTGGAATATTGATTCACGATCACTCTCTTCCATGGTGTCGTGTATGAACTTGATGGTCTCTTCGTGGCTCGGAATAATGTTATATTTCAGTGCGTTAACGCGCTTTTGAATCTTGCGGTGTTCATCAATCAGGCGACTCAACATGACCTCGTACTGACCAAATTCAGCGAGCATTAATGCCATGTCCTGCATGGATTCACGGGTTTCATCAAAGCTGGTATCCGTACCCAACAGCCCTATCGGGTTGAGTGCTTGTCTGGATGCGGTAACGGCCGGGTATTCAACGCCGAGGTGTATTCTGGGTAACAGGCTGATCTCAACAGCAGTCGCGACTTCTTCTATCGCACAGTCGAGCGCATAATTGTCCATTCTCATCTGCATAATGCCTAGCCAGTAATAGGCATCATGCACCTTTTCGAACATCTTCTGGCGTAACTCTTTGTAGTGCCTGAGATTTTCATGAATGAGCCGACTCAGCAGCTCACCCTTATGCTCCAGCAATTCCTGCCCCTTGTAGAGAAATGCAACCTGCTTTTTCAGGCGTATCAGGGTGCTTTTTGTCGGCGGCAGATTAAGTTTGTGACGCATCCTGTTCCTCTACCCTGCTCTTGTCTTTTTGATGCCAGGTCCTGACATCTTT
>JAPHTU010000268.1 GCA_026196145.1 Gammaproteobacteria bacterium | reverse complement strand
GCAGGCACCTGGGCAACGCAGAGTAACGGCGTAAGTTTTTCCATGACACAAATAATGCCTGACCAGGCGCGTGCATTTTACGTTAATCGTGGATTTAAACTCGAGCAGATTGAGGACTACGCAACATCCTGCGTGTATATGACAGTCATACGAAATGACAGCGCACCCGGTGTTATCCATTTTGTACTGCAGGACTGGTCTATTACACATGAAGGGCAGGAAAGGCCGCCACGAAAGATCACCGACTGGATTAATAGGTTAAAAGAAAGGGGTGGAACTGATCCTGCATTGATAGCATTTCGCTGGGCGCAGTTTCCACCCGAACAGGAGTATGAGCCTGGAGGGGACTGGAACCAGGGTATGTTGTCCACCGGGATGCCTGTAGGCAGCAAGTTCAACGTTACGGCACGCTGGGAGATGGGTGGTAAGGTACTTGAGGGGATATTACGCAATGTACATTGTGCCAAGTAAAGTTAACTGGTTCGTTGCTTTATGTCTGTTGTCGTTATCCGGTAGTCTGGCAGCAGAAGGATTGCCGCCGCTGACGCATGGCTTGACGGCATTAACAACGCCTTTTCAAGCACCTGCCCTCAGGCTGCAAGACATGGATGAAGAAATTGTCGATATTAACGATATGAAGGGAAAGATCGTCATTGTCAATTTCTGGGCTACCTGGTGCCCGCCATGCAGGCGTGAAATGGCTTCACTCGAACGACTGTATCTTTCTGCAGCTGATAAAAATATTGTTGTACTCGCTGTCAATGTTGGCGAGGATATTGATACTGTGTTCTCGTTTTTAGGTACAGTTGAACCATCTCCAACATTCCCTATTATCATGGATAAAACCAGCGATAGCCTGAAGGACTGGAAAGTCAGGGGGTTACCCACGACTTATGTCGTGGATGCATCCGGAATGGTCAGGTATCGTGCTGTTGGTGGACGTGAGTTTGATCACCCTGATCTGGTAAAAAATATCACCGCCTTACATGGCGAGAAATGAGGCGGCAACTATGAGCGAACAAGCATTTAAGGCCTTTTGGATTGAAGAAAAAGACGACGCATATGTTCGGAGTCTTACAGAACGTGACATTTCCGAATTGCCTGACAACGAGTTACTGGTGCGGGTACATTATTCCGGCCTGAATTATAAGGATGCGTTATCC
The DNA here is from genome assembly GCA_026196145.1 of Gammaproteobacteria bacterium. Taxonomy (GTDB): domain Bacteria; phylum Pseudomonadota; class Gammaproteobacteria; order JAJDYQ01; family JAJDYQ01; genus JAJDYQ01. The sequence continues at coordinate 6,621 of JAPHTU010000268.1, read as the reverse complement.
GCAACTGGCAACAAGGGGGTTACCAGGAATTACCCGCATACACCGGGCGTGGATGCTGCAGGTACAGTAGTCGATGATAGCAGTGGGCGTTTTAACGCGGGCGATGAAGTCATTGTGACAAGCTATGACCTGGGCATGAATACCGATGGCGGTTTTGCCGAATATATTCGTGTGCCTTCGGCATGGGCGGTGCCGTTGCCTGAAAAACTCGATATGAAAGATAGCATGATACTGGGTACTGCCGGCCTGACGGCGGCACAATCAGTGTATGCGCTTGCCAGGGATGTTGCTCCTGAAGATGGCGATATCCTGGTGACCGGTGCGACTGGTGGTGTCGGTAGCCTGGCTGTGGCTATGCTGGCCAAACTGGGCTATTCGGTTACCGCTATTACGGGTAAAAAAAGCGCGGCTGACTATCTGAAGTCACTCGGCGCGAGTACGATTATTGATCGAACCAGTTTCCTCGAAGGTAGTGATCGACCCATGCTGAAAACCCAATGGGCAGGCGTGATTGATACCGTGGGTGGTGACATCCTGGCAACAGCCATCAAGTCTACTAGTCCCCAGGGCATTGTTACCTGCTGTGGCATGGTCGCTTCCCCGGACTTACACCTCACTGTATTCCCCTTTATCCTGCGTGGCGTAACACTGGTGGGTATTGATTCGCAAAACTGCCCGATGCCACTACGTACAGAACTCTGGGGTAAACTTGCGGAAGCCTGGAAGCCCGCACAGCTATCTGAAATCTCGACTTGCATCGACCTTTCGCAGCTGGATGCTGAAATAGAGAAAATCCTGAGCGGCCAGCATACGGGACGGACGGTTATCGATTTGCATGCTTGATGCGGTTTGATGAGCCTTTTCTCCTTGTTTGAGTTGGTGATTTTCCACCTGGTGACCTGATTCACTGGCATAGGCCGTCCAGCAGGACTGGAAAGTCCCGATATATCTGTATTTCCCATAAGTCCATAAATTAATAGTGTGTTTATCTGATACCCGTCTACACTTATGAGGTATCAAGGATATGTGCCACCTAGAGCGCATGCCTGAATAATCCGAAGCAAGGGGAAAATAAGATGAAGATGCGCACCTGGCTGTCCCATGTCGTTGTTGTTTTGTCCACCCTTGGTATAGCTGGTTCGGCCTGGTCGGATTCATCGATCGATGCCAAAAAGCTGCTATCCCAGCCCAAGACCTATGTCGGCTCCGAGGTGTGTCGCAATTGCCACCTGGAGCACTATGACGCCTGGAAGCGTACCCTGCACAGCCGCATGCTGCAGGACGCCCGCGCCAACAAGGACGTCATCATCACCGAGATCAATCCCGAGATCATCAAGGCAGATCTCATGAAAATCGAGAAAAAGCTCAAGGTGCCGATCGAAGAGTTTCATATCCCCAAGCTCGAGGACATTCAGTACACCATCGGCAGCCAGTGGAAGCAGCGCTACCTGATAAAGAAAGACGGTAAACTGTATATCGCACCAACCCAGTTCAACGCCGAGACAGGACGCTGGGTGAACTACCATGAGCATGACTGGCAGAAACGACCCTGGCTCAAGAAATGCGGCGGTTGTCATGCCACCGGCGTGGATCTTGAGAAGGATACCTTCGTTGAGCCGGGTGTGAGCTGCGAGGCCTGCCACGGACCCGGTTCACACCATGCCGCGCTACCCAAGACGGAGCTGTTCAAGAAACGGGCCACCATCATCAACCCGGCCAAGTTGACCGCCGGTGTCGCGGTACAGATCTGCGGTTCGTGTCATAACCGCGGCAAGTCCAAGATGGTCAAGGGTTCCAGCTGGCCGGTAGGCTATCGGCCCGGCAAAGCGCTTACCAGCTATTTCAATGAAACCTCATTCGAGGCGGGCGATGTGAAACACGTCTACGCCAATGAATTCTCCAAGGGCCACCATCAGCAGTACATCGACTGGAAGCAGTCGGCCCATTACAAGGAAGGCGTGACCTGTGTTTCCTGCCATTTCGTGCACGAACTGGGTAACCCTGTGGTACGGGGTCAGACGCGAGAGAGCTCCGGCGACAAGACCTGTATGAATTGTCATACCGTGTTGAACAAGGTGGGGGCCCATGCGGTTCATTCAACCGCCAAATGTGTTGCCTGTCATATGCCGCGGATTGCCAAGAGCGCCGAGTCCGGTGACATTCGCAGCCACGTGTTCGTTGCGCTGTTACCCAAAGATACCCTGGAGAATCCCAAGATCCCCAACTCGTGTCAGACCTGTCACCAGCACAAGGACGAGGATCTTAAGGATCTGCAACGGCGCTATGAAGAACTGACAGCACGTGGTACTTCGGCGCCGAAAAAGAAGGCCGAGAAGACCGCGATGGGTGACGGATAGGCGTGTCTTAGGCCCGCAGGATCTGGCCATGAATATGCTGCATCCTATCCGAAACGGCATAACCCTGTTGCTGGGTATACTGCTGCCATTTGGCGGACAGGCACTTGCAGCGGCACCTCATGCCTACGAGGCGGCAAGCACCGGTTATTTCCGTGATGGTGATACACTTCCGGGCGCCTACCTGCAACACCGGCAAAGCCCGGGTGGTGGTACGCTTTGGGGACTGGGCCCTGGCGGCGGAGATGTGAAACGCAGCAGTTTCTGGGGCGATGCCCACGCCGGGGTTGCCGGCTACGGATATCGTAGTTGCGTAAGTTGTCACGAAGAGCAGCGTTACAGTCTGCATTCCAGCCGCGCTAACGTAACCTGTGTGCAGTGTCACCGGGGGCAGCCCATTTCCGGGATCCACCACTACTATTCGGAGATGAATCCCATCCGCCGTCATGCCTACGTCTGCGCCAAGTGTCACGAAGGTGCCAGTGCCTCGTTCGCGACCTATGTCATCCATGAGCCTCCGCCGCTGGCTTCTTCGACGGCACAGGAGTTTCCTTTGTTCTTTTACGCGGTATGGTGCATGGTTATCCTGGCAGTGGGGGTGTTCGCCGTCTTCATTCCCTACGTGACCCTGTGGGGCCTACGCGAACTGATCGGCATGTTCACCGGGCAGAGGCAAAGTCATGGCCAGTAAAGTTAACATTCGACGTTTCTCGTCGGCCCAGATGCTGTTTCATTTCGTGCTCATCATTACCTTTATGCTGCTATCGGTGACCGGTATCGCGTGGATGTACATCGAGACCGGCTGGGGAAAGGCACTGGCAGCCCCTTTCGGGGGGTACAGCGGGACACTGGAGGTTCATCGCATTACTGGCCTGATCCTGTTGGCGGGATTTGCCGTGCATATCCTCTACACTATCTGGAAGATCGACTGGAAGCACTTTCCCGGGTCGTTGATCAACCGTGACTCCATCGTATTCCAGTGGCGCGATGTGAAGGATTTCTTCCTCCACCTGGGCTGGATTGTGGGTCTTTCAAAAGGCCCCCAGTTCGACCGCTGGAGCTGGTGGGAAAAGTTCGACTACTGGGCTGTCTGGTGGGGTTTGATCATCGTCGGGGTGACCGGGCTGATGCTCTACAATCCCGTACTCACCAGCGAGTACATGCCGGGCTGGCTGCTCAACGTAGCGCTCTGGGTGCACCGCATTGAAGCGGTGCTGGCCATGGCCCATATCTTTACTATTCATTTTTTCATCGAACACTGGCGTCCACGCTGCTTTCCCTTCAGTGCAACCATGTTTGAAGGCAGCAAATGCATTGAGCACCTGCGCGAAGAGCATCCCGCCTGGATTGCCAGGCTGGAGAAGGAAGGGCGCCTTGATGAAGTACTCTGCCCCTGCGATCCGGTTCCGATGCGCATCCTCTACTTTGGCGTCGGTTATGCACTCATTGGACTGGGCGTTTTCCTGTTGGTTTTCGCACTGCTGAATGCAGGACTTCTAACCCTGAAACTGTAGTCCGCGTAGACAGATGGCAAATATACTTGAAACCCAGGGCGTGATTCAGGTGGTTCTTCAGGAATACGCGAACCACAAGTTACCACGTTTAATCCTGATCAAGGACCGTGTACAGGGAGGGGAACACATTTATGATGAGGAACTGACTTATCTGAAGGAGCTTTACAAGGAAATTAACCGCTATGGGTATCTCATTGACAAGAGCGCTGAATTCATGGAGCTCTATATAAACCTCGCTTCCCTTTGTCGCAGTATTATGGATTCAGCGATTGAAAATGAGAGACGCCAATACTTTGATGTATAAAGTTTAACTATTGAAAGCATTTTATCTCCCGAATCAATATTGCTCCTCGACGATATTCCATGGTCTTCAGTAATAGGGGGTCACCCTGATTACCTTGCGTAGCTTTTAAGTACTTTCATATAGTTATTATGTTCAAGTGCCTCGGGGTTGATGGCACATGACTGGTTAACACTACCTTTCATCTGCGCGACGGATTCATATTCATTTTCTTCCAGCCAGTCATGCAGGTGCTGATTTAGTGTTGCCAGATACCCCGGGCCTTCCTGTAATAGCACGCTGCACAAATAGGTGACGTCTGCGCCGGCCAGCAGGGCCTTGATGATGTCCTCTGTATGGTGGAATCCACCTGTAGCCGCAAGCGATAGTTCGACATGGCTCCTGAGTAATGCGATCCAGCGGATTCTAAGCAGTGAGTCATTTGAGTTCGAAAGTTCAAGTTCGGGTTTGATTTTCAGGGTTTCCAGATCGATATCCGGTTGGTAAAAGCGGTTAAACAAGACCACGCCATTGGCGCCACCCTGTTCCAGCCGGCGCACCATATTGGCTATTGAGGAAAACTGTGATGACAGCTTCATAGTTACCGGGATGGAAATATGCTCGCGTAAATCAGCAAGCAGTTTAAGATAGAGATCTTCTACATCGGTACTGGTTTTATCCGGGTCGGCGGCGATGTAATACACATTTAGTTCCAGTGCGTCGGCACCGGCATCCTGCAGGTCTTTGCCATGATCAATCCAGCCGCTGGTGGAGATGCCGTTCAGGCTGGCGATGACCGGGATGTCCAGCGCCGCTTTCAGTTGCTCTATCTTTTGCAGGTAGCTATCCAGTTCACTGCTATAGTCTTCCGGTATTGGTTGGTAGGACTGTGCTTCATAACTGCCGAGCGCCTGGCTGTGTACGAATCGTTCCAGCTGTTTCTGCTCATGTTGTACCTCCTGTTCAAACAACGACGGCATGACCAGCGCGGAGGCACCTGCGTCTTCCAGTTGTTTGGCGCTGTCTACATTACCGGTGAGGGGCGACGAAGAGGGCACCAGGGGGTTGTCCAGTTTCAGCCCGAGATATTCTGTACTCAGATCAATCATGATGACTGCTCCTGTGGCTTGCTGTTTGCGGTGGCTGCTTTTGGTTTGCTGGCACTGCTGTCCTCGTCCTGTTCAGTACCCATTGTGAGGCCGGCAAGCTGTTGATAATAGTGGTAGCGATGCCGGACTTCCTGTTGTGATTGTTCAAGAAATTGCTCCGCTTCCTTCGGATGCGTGCGCCATAGCATGCTGAAACGGATCTCGGTTTCTATGAAATCACGGTAGGGAATAGACGGTGGTTTTGAATCCAGCTGTAACGGATTTCTGCCCTGCGCTGTTTTTTGCGGATCATAACGGAACAGTGGCCAGTGCCCGCTATCCACCGCTAGCTGTTGCCGTTGGTGGTTGTCTTCCAGGTTAATGCCATGCGCGATGCATGGTGAATAGGCGATGATGAGCGAAGGTCCGTGATAGGCCTCTGCCTCGTTAAAGGCGCGTAGTGTTTGTACGTCTTTCGCACCATAGGCAACGTGTGCGATATAGACATGTTCATAATCCATCGCCAGCTTGGCCAGGTCTTTCTTCGGTGAGGCCTTGCCGGCGGCAGAGAACTTGGCCACTGCGCCGCGCGGTGTGGCCTTGGATGTCTGTCCACCGGTATTGGAATAAACCTCGGTATCCAGCACCAGGATATTTACATCCAGGCCTGATGCCAATACATGGTCCAGTCCGCCATAACCAATATCATAGGCCCAGCCATCACCACCCATAATCCATACGCTCTTGCGGCACAGGTTTTCAGCTACCGCCTCCAGTTCGCGCGCGGCTTTGTTGTCTATCTGTTCCAGTGCAGTTGTCAGTGTTTCAACCCGCCGGCGTTGTGCCTGTATACCGGCCTCGGTCGATTCATCGGCAGTGAGAATCTCTTCCACCAACTCATCATCAAGTTCTGCCTTTAACTGCTGTAATAATTCGCGTGCATACTCGCCCTGTTTGTCGACGGCCAAACGCATACCCAGGCCAAATTCGGCGTTATCCTCAAACAGGGAGTTTGACCAGGCAGGTCCACGGCCCTCGGGATTCGTGGTCCAGGGCGTGGTCGGCAGGTTGCCACCGTAAATGGATGAGCAGCCGGTCGCATTGGCAATCAACATGCGATCACCAAACAATTGGCTGGCCAGCTTGACATAGGGTGTTTCACCGCAGCCGACACAGGCACCGGAAAATTCAAACAACGGCTGCAACAACATTGAGCCCTTGATGGTATTGGTCTTGACCACGGTACGATCATATTCCGGCAGCCCCAGAAAGAATTCCCAGTTTTCTTTTTCCAGTTCCCTGAGTTCAGGTGTATAGGGCACCATGTTGAGGGCCTTGTGACTGGCATTGGACTTGTCCCGAATCGGGCAGATATCGACACACAG
>JAPHTU010000173.1 GCA_026196145.1 Gammaproteobacteria bacterium | reverse complement strand
GGCGACGTGAGAAACAATGGATCGACATGGGTTTATGGTGTCATTTATTCAAGTCAATGAATAGTCCTGCTATTGCATGAGAGTTATCTTATGATGGCGAAATGAAAGTATCTGAATATTATCAACAGGCAATGCAGCAGGAAGGCTGTGAAGCCGACGATGCGCAGCTGGTGGCTATCAGCAAGCTGGATGATGTTTACGATAATCTGATGGCCCAGTCGGCTACCAATGGCCTTGTTCGTGGCTGGTTAGGGAAAAGTCCTGAGCCTGTTAAAGGCCTGTATCTCTGGGGTGGTGTCGGTCGTGGTAAGACCTTTCTCATGGACATCTTTTATGAGGTGTTGCCGATTGAGCAGAAACACCGCCTGCATTTCCATCGTTTTATGATACTGATACACCAGCAACTGCATATCCTGAAAAAATCCTCCAATGCACTGGAAAAGGTCGCCAGTCAGTTTGCGAAACAGTATCGCGTGCTATGCCTCGATGAGATGCATATCACCGATGAGGGTGATGCGGCCATTATGGAGGGTCTGTTGGTGGCGTTGCTGGAACGTGGTGTCACCCTGATTACAACTTCCAATCGTGCGCCTGATAAGTTGACGGATGATCCTTATATCGAACGCCTGTTCAGCAAGGCGGTCGACGTATTACAGCAAAACCTCACCGTGATGAATATGGATGGTGGCATCGATTATCGATTGCGACATATCGAAATGGCCGAGATATGGCATTCCCCGTTAGATGAACAATCCGGTGACCTGCTGGAGGGCGCCTTTCATGAATGCAGTGCAGTAGAGCTCCAGAAGGAGGACTTTATTATTATCAATGAACGTAATATTCCGGTGGTCAAATGGTCAGATGGGGTAAGCTGGTTTGAGTTTGGTGTGATCTGTGGACCGCCACGCGCACGCATTGATTACATCGAGATCGCCCGTTTTTTTCATTCAGTGCTGATACAGGACATTCCTGTACTGGATGATGAGAATAATGATTATGCGCGGCGTTTTACCCTGTTCATTGACGAGTTATACGACCACAATGTCAAGCTGATCGTTTCGGCAGCGCAACCACCTGAGAAACTCTACCAGGGCACAAGGCTGGCCTTTGAGTTTCAACGCACGTTGAGTCGCCTGCAGGAAATGCAATCTCATGAATACCTGGCAAGAGAGCATGACTCCTGACGGGTGGTTCCGTTAAACTGCCCCCCCGTTTTGAACATTAAGTAATCAAACAAGAATTCCGCCCGTGTTACGTTTTATTTTGTCTTTGCTGATCCCCGCGGTCCTGCTGGGTGTGGTTTACTTTATTTACCCGGAAGCGGCGAAGCTGTCTGCTGAGCGGCTCATGGTTATAAAGTCGCTGCCGCTCGGGCTTGCCGCTGTGCTGTTATTACTTTGCCTGCGTTTTAATCGCAGCCGAATGTTTTTTGCGGCACTCAATGTTACTCTGCTCTACGTCCTGCTGGCGTGGGGCTTGCCAGAATTGCCCGCCAACCAGGCAGAGTTGATGTATTTGCTGTTGTGCCTGTTGATGCCACTCAATCTACTGGTGTTTTCAGAACTCAGGGAGCGCGGCGTATTGACCCGCTGGGGTGTCACGCGTTTCCTGCTGATCCTGCTTCCGTTGCTGGCAGGTTGGGGGCTGATGCAGTTTGAGCCGGCCTGGCTTGGCAAGCTGCTCAACTATCGCTTTACCCGGGCCGTGCCGTTGCACTGGACGACCTTTACACAATTGGCGCAATTATTGATGCTGGTTACCCTGCTGGTCATGAATGGTCGCCTGTTTGCACAGCCGGGTGCAGAAAGGGGCGCATTGTTCGGTAGCCTGCTTGCCATACTGGGCGTACTGCACTTCAGGGAAAGCTTGCTGCTTGCCAGCCTGCTCACGAATGCCGCGCTGCTGATGTTTGTTATCGCGCTGATACAGGAATCCTGGAGTATGGCCTACATAGATCACCTGACGGGCCTGCCCGGCAGGCGTGCGCTCAATGAACAACTGCTGAAGCTATCTGGTACCTATTCAATCGCCATGATGGACATAGACCATTTCAAGAAATTCAATGATCGTTATGGTCATGATGCCGGCGACGAGGTGTTGCGCATGGTTGCAGGCAGAATCAGAAAGGTCGGTTCAGGTGGTAAGGTTTACCGATATGGTGGTGAGGAGTTCACTATCGTCTTTTCCAGCAAACCCGCCAAAGAGGTAATGGATAGCATGGAGTCAATACGACTACGGGTAGAGCAATCGCCTTTCCATCCTACGCGCAAGGAGCGTCGGAAAAGCGCCGCTACAAAACGTCCGGCAAAATCCCGCGGTGTTAGTATTACCATCAGTATAGGTATAGCTGAACATGGCGAACGCAATCCGCTGCCTGCAGATGTCATCAAGGCCGCCGACAAGGCGCTGTATCGTGCCAAGAAAAAGGGTAGAAACCAGGTTTGTAAATAGGAGAGCTGTCAGGTTGTATTTGTTATACAGAGCAAGGTTGTCGTGTCTATCAGGCCGTTCTGCTGGTAAAGCGGACATTTATGATGTTGGCTGCGGAAAACCAAAAATGACACAAAACGTACATTGGGGGTAATAGTCTATAATTCATGGAAAAATCACCCCT
>JAPHTU010000359.1 GCA_026196145.1 Gammaproteobacteria bacterium | reverse complement strand
TAAAGTCGCGCAGGTCCTTGTAATGCATGAAAAGTGATCCGGCAGATTGTTGAGTTGTTACTCGATATTGTACCCCTGTATCTTACGTGTGAGGGTATTTCTGCCCCATCCGAGAAGATTGGCCGCTTCGTGCTTTTTCCCCTCGGTATAGGTCAGGGCCGAACGGATCAGGGTTTGTTCGGCATCTTCGATGACATGCTTGATGGCCTCAAGGTCACCCGATTGATAGGCATTTTCAAGCCACCGGTTCAATGCTGATCGCCAGTCGATTGTATTGGTTTCAGCTGATGAGGCCGGTTGATCCCGGGATTCCTGCAACTCGACGGGCAGGTCGCGAATATAGACCTCTCTGCTATGGCACATAACAGTGAGCCAGCGGCAGGTGTTTTCCAGTTCCCGCACATTGCCGGGCCATGGCATTTTCATCAGGTGTTTTTCAGCTTCTTCAGTGAGTATCTTCGGTTCTACTTCCAGTTCCTGGGCGATACGCGTGAGAAATCGGCTGGCCAGCAGTGGGATATCTTCAAGCCTTTCTCGCAGGGCGGGTATACGGATACGGATAACATTCAGGCGGTGGTAAAGGTCTTCTCTGAACTGCCGGGTTTCGACTCGCTGTAGCAGGTCCTGATGCGTGGCGGCGATAATGCGGACATTGACCTTTACCGGGGTGTGTCCGCCGATACGGTAAAATCCACCGTCGGCCAGTACACGTAATAAACGCGTCTGCAGTTCGGCCGGCATATCGCCGATTTCATCCATAAACAGGGTGCCGCCATCTGCCTGTTCAAAGCGTCCCTTGCGTTGAGTATTGGCACCGGTAAATGCGCCTTTTTCATGTCCGAATAGTTCAGATTCCATCAGGTCTTTGGGGATGGCAGCCATGTTCAGAGCAATAAAGGGGCTGTCTTTACGCATGCTATGTCGATGTAGCGCCTGTGCGACCAGTTCCTTGCCGGTGCCGGACTCACCGGTCACCAGCACGGTAACATCGGATCGCATGAGTCGGCCAATGGCGCGAAACACCTCCTGCATGGCCGGCGACTCGCCGATGATATCGGGCATACTGGCCAGTTCGGTAGCGGGCGACTCGGCAGATTCGTCTGTTGTGACTGACTGGCTGGCGCGTTGAATAATATCGATGGCCTCATCCGTATCAAACGGTTTTGGCAGGTACTCGAAGGCACCGCCTTCATAGGCTGAAACAGCACTATCAAGATCCGAATATGCCGTCATGATGACGATGGGTATCTGCGGATATTGTTGTTTCAGGATGGCGAGTAATTCGATACCACTCATGCCCGGCATACGAATATCCGTGACAATGACGCGTGGCCGGAAATCCTTTAATGCATCCAGCGTATCTTCTGCGGACTCGAATAACCTGGCCTGCAGCCCCTCTTTTTGCAGTGCCTTGTCCAGCACCCAACGAATGGACTGGTCGTCATCAACAATCCAGATTTCATCAGTTGTTGGCATGGTTGGTCTCCAGGGGTAAGTAAACGATAAAGCAGGTATTGCCGTCGCACACGTCATATTCAATTAAACCGCCATGGCGCTGAACCAGCGACTGGGCGATAGGCAGGCCGAGGCCGGTACCCTCGGGCTTGGTTGTTACCATCGGTAAAAAAACGGTTTCCTGCATTTCAGCAGGAATACCGGGCCCGTTATCGGTAATTTCAATTTTCAGGACCAGTCGATGGCGGATGTGACTAATGGTGAATTGACGCTCCGGTCGCGTTCGTATGGTGATCATCGCCGGATCCAGGTCCTGTACCGCTTGCATGGCATTGCTGGCCAGGTTAAGAAATGCCTGTTGCAGCATGTCCCTGTCGGCCATGATCTCCGGCAGGCTGGGATCATAGTCCGTATCTATTTTCAGGTTGTCGCCCGCCTCGGCAAATATCAGTCTCCTGACGTTTTCCAGTATTTGGTGGATATTGGTGGATTCCATCTTCGGTAACTGACGAGGCCCCAGCATACGATCGACCAGGTTTTGCAGGCGGTCGACTTCATGGGTAATGACATCGGTATACTCATGATGATCCGGGTCAGATAACTCCCCGGCCAGCAGCTGCGCGGCACCGCGTATACCGCCGAGAGGATTTTTAACTTCATGGGCCACGCCACGCAGCAGGTCGCGGGTGCCCTCGCTTTGTGAAACCAGGTGGTCCTCCCGGGTAATTCGCAGCCGCCGGTCAACCTGGGTTAATTCTATGATGATGTATTCGGTAACCAGTGCATCATCAAAAACGGGGGTGATGGTGCTGTCTAGCGTGATCTTGTGCTGGGGGTTGAGCTGTATTTCCAGGTCCCGCTCAGAGTAGGCCATCTGGGTATTAAGCGCCTTGTTAATCTGCACTTTGATGCTTTCACAGCAGGGGAATGCATTGAAAATACTCTTCCCCTGCGTCATCTTGCGGCTGGCACCGAGCATTAATTCAGCCGAAACATTCATATGCAGAATATGGAGCTGATTGTCGATAATCACCACGGACGTGCTCATGGCATCGAGCAGGTTTTCGGTAGATATGGCCTGTGGCATATTCATGTACATAGGTACAGCAAGAACCGCACCAATTTATCGATATGGCCATTTAAAGCCATTCGGAGCTATTCAGGGCGGAGATCCGTAGATAGAGAAACGAGTAGCTGGATTATACGCACCAAAACGGTGCAATTGGAAGATTAGAGATGGTGTTTCTGAACGTGGAAACTGATGCTTTCTGATGATTTAAGTTTTTTGCCTCTCTGATCAAGGATGGCAGCGTTGACGGTATAGGTGCCACGGTGCAGGTTATTGAGGGTGAAGTTAAGTTCATTGCCCATGGAATAAAGCTGACCATTCAGATACAGCGCAACCTTGTGTCCCTGTCCAGTCTGCAGGCCGGGTTTGACCTGGATGGCGACCGCAACGCTCGCAGACTTGTCTGGTGTAAAAACCTGATCGTTGGCTGGTGAGGTAACCTTCAGACCCTCGTATTTCACCTGCTGGGTGGCCGGTCGATTTAGTGGCTGCAGGCCGCTGCCTGCACCGGAGTCAGCAGGTACAACCAATAAGGGTTTTGGTTTGTAGGCCTTGGCGCCATCATTGACGGGTTTATCTGAAAAATGCACCTTGCCATGTTCGTCAACCCAGCGATACATCTCGGCATTGGCCGCCAGAGTGAAAATCAGCAAGACAGATAAAAGCAGGTATCTCATAAGCTAAAAGTAATCGTAAAGTAAGCTAAATACAAACCCTTTTGTCTGGTATTTACCGCCACCAAAACAAAAGGCCTCCCGAGGGAGGCCTTTTTTGATACCGCTACTGGTAGCGATTACATGCTGTAGTACATGTCGAACTCAACCGGGTGAGTCGTCATGCGCATGCGGGTGACTTCTTCCATCTTCAGGTCAATGTAACCGTCAATCATGTCGTCAGTCATAACGCCGCCGGCCTTCAGGAAGTCGCGATCGTTGTCGAGGGCTTCCAGTGCCTGATCCAGAGAATGGCAAACAGTGGGGATCTTGGCCTCTTCTTCTGGTGGCAGGTCATACAGATCCTTGTCAGCGGGTGGGCCTGGATCGATCTGGTTCTGAATACCGTCCAGTCCGGCCATCATCATGGAGACGAAGGTCAGGTAGGGGTTGGCTGCAGAGTCAGGGAAGCGCAGCTCGATACGACGCGCCTTCTGACTGGATACCCACGGGATACGTACCGAGGCAGAACGGTTACGAGCTGAATAGGCCAGCAGGACCGGGGCCTCAAAGCCAGGTACCAGGCGCTTGTAGCTATTGGTTGAACCGTTAGCAAAGGCATTGATGGCACGGGCATGCTTGAAGATACCGCCGATATACCACAGGGCCTCCTGTGACAGGCCGCCGTACTTGTCGCCGGCAAAGATGTTGTTGCCGTCCTTGCTGATGGACTGGTGGACGTGCATACCAGAACCGTTATCACCAACCAGTGGCTTGGGCATGAAGGTCGCAGTCTTACCATATGAGTGTGCGACGTTGTGCGTGACATATTTCTGGATCAATACCTCGTCGGCACGACGAACCAGGGTGTTGAACAGGGTGCCGATCTCACACTGACCAGCCGTGGCCACTTCGTGGTGATGAACTTCGGTCTGTACGCCCATTTCTTCCATAACCAGGCACATGGCCGCACGCATATCGTGCAGTGAGTCGACTGGAGGAACCGGGAAGTAACCGCCCTTAACGCCCGGGCGGTGACCGATGTTGCCATCTTCGTAAACCCTTTCAGAGTTCCATTCGGCTTCGTCTGAATCGACCTTGACGAACGAACCGCTCATGTCTGCGCCCCAGCGAACGTCATCGAATACGAAGAATTCAGGTTCGGGACCAAAGAAAGCGGTGTCACCAATACCGGTGGATTTCAGGTAGGCTTCGGCGCGCCTGGCGACTGAACGTGGGTCACGCTCATAGCCTTCCATGGTGGCAGGCTCCAGAATATCGCAGCGGATAATCAGGGTGGATTCTTCAGAGAAGGGGTCCATAACCGCAGTCGTGGGATCAGGCATCAAGATCATGTCTGATTCGTTAATGCCCTTCCAGCCGGCGATAGAAGAACCGTCGAACATTTTTCCTTCCGAGAAAAAGTCTTCATCAATGGTGTGTGTGGGGACGGTAACGTGTTGCTCTTTACCGAGTGTGTCGCAAAAGCGCAGGTCGACAAACTTGGCGTCCTGATCCTTGAGCATATTCATAACGTCAGCTGACATTGATATTGCCTCCATGTTGTTTGAGGTAGTTAGTTAAAAAGTCCTTCCCTGTACAGCAGAATCCATGCCAGATAAAAAAACCGCGATATCAGGTCAGATTGTGACTAAAAGAGGTGTGAATCGAACCAATATGGTGCGCTATGCATATTGGCGCACCATATCTGTGCAATATTATGTATAACTTACCTTGATGTCCGATAACAGATCATTCTTTTCGGCTACCGCCGTAAACGCAGACTGTATTTCCCGCGCTTCAGATACCCCTCCCTCAGGAAGCGGCAATAGTATCTCCACCTCAACCCGTCCGTCCAGATAATGTAGATCAATTTCCTTAATATGGTCAGCAGCAGATATATGTGCCCATTCTTTGCTCAGCTGGGTAATCAGCGTGGTGCGCAAGGGCAGGTGGCTATTCAAAGGTGCCTGTTCGTCATCTTCCGGGTCGATGTGGATGGTGACATCCTGCATGTGATCAATTTTATTTTTTAGCAGGTATTCGACGGTTTCGGCAATCTGATGTCCTTCGGAAACGCTTAGCCGGGGTTGTACCTGTAGATGGGCATCAACCAGAATTTTGGCGCCCATCATGCGGGAGCGCAGCATGTGCAGGCTCACCACGCCATCTGTTTGGGTGATGAGGTCGATAATTTGTCGCTGGGTTTCATCGTCGACTGCGGTATCCACCAACTCTTTCACGCTACCACTGATCAACTGCCATGCAATATGCGCAATCATCAAGGCGACAATAAATGCCGCGATGGCATCCAGTATCGGGTGACCCACCATGGCACCTGCGATACCGATAAGTACCACGAAGGATGAAATGGCATCGGAGCGATGGTGCCAGGCGTTGGCCTCCAGTAATTTGGAGTGAATGCGTTTGGCTACCGCCATGGTGTATTGATATAACCACTCGTTGCTGGCAAGTGAGATCATTGCCACTACGATGGCGAGTATGCTGGGAGAGAGAATTTCACCCGGTGTCAGGCTACGCTCAATGGCGTCCCAGGCGATACCGATGGCTACGATAAGTAACATAACACCGAGTACAACCGTCGCAGCGGTCTCAAAACGTGCATGCCCATAGGGGTGATCTTCATCGGCAGGTTGAGCGCCATGCTTTGTGGCGAGCAATACCAGGGTATCGCTTGCCAGGTCAGACAGGGAGTGGATGCCATCTGCAAGCAATGCAGCGGAATTCCCCGCTACGCCAACAATAATCTTAATCACAGACAGGAAAAGGTTAACTCCGGCACCGATCCATGTGGTTCGTTGTGCGTCTGTGTACTCTTCTGTCACCGCAATCTTGTCTTCGCTCATGAAGCGTTCCCAACCTTGATAATAATCTCGATATCATCCTCGTGATCGATCATCCCAATAATGCTATGACCGTTGACGCGGCACCAGGCAGGAATGTCCTGTTTAATGCCTGGATCGGTACCAAATACATGTACCTCGTCCCCTGGGATATAGCCTGCAATGGCATCCTGGGTGCGAATGACCGGCATGGGGCATAGCAGCCGACGGGCATTGACTTCATGAACAGCCATTAAACGTACCACTCCTGCGGGATATCACTGGGCCCCATGGGTTTGGCGGTGACGATAAATTCTTCTTCTCCCGGCCGGGTAATACCAACGTTCAATTCATCGGCCATCTTCCCCTGGCTGAAGCGGCCGATGATTCTTGCGGCAAGCGCCAGGTCATCCGTATCGGGTTCCCCGTCTAGCAGTACCAGCGGGCCGGCATAGTCCTTGACCCGCATATGGGTGAATTGCTTACGATAGCCCTGCATGAAGTTATTCTCTCCCTCTTCGCGGCCGATGATGAGCTTGAAGTGGTCATTGGGGCGGACATGACGGCCGACCTTGAGCAGCATGATGTCATCCAGTTCGTAATTCTTGTTACCCTGGTGTTGCCACATATCGGCCAGCTTGGTCGCATAATTGGGGTCGGTCAGGAAGCAGCAGCCACCGGCTGGTTGGGCAAAATCTTCCAGCCCGAACTCATTGGCCATGGCAATTTGTGGCTTACGGCTACGCCCAGAGAGGCCGTAAAGTTTCGATCGGTCTACCCAACCTTCACGTTCAGGCAGGGTTTCAGGCAGGTTCTTTGCGCAAAGCGGTCTTAACAGTCGATCATTCGCGCCTGACTCCTCGGCAATTACCGGCATGGTTTCCTTGCGTTGTGATTTTGGACGCTGGCCGATGACTTCGCCGGTAATGATGAAGTCAAAGCCATTTTCCCGGGCCCATTGTTGGGCCTTGTTGACCATGAATATTTTGCAGTCAAGGCAGGGATTCAGGTTGGCGCCATAACCATGTTTCGGATTAATCAGGATATCCTTGTATTCCTCGACGATGTCGATGATATGCAACTTGATACCGAGCTGCTCGGCCGTCCACAGGGCATTGTTACGCTTGGGTTTTTGTTTGTCCTTCTTGCGGATGGCGTGGGTATGGCCCTCCACGCAAAAACCGGTATAGAAATTGATACCTTCTACATGGATGCCCTGGTCCAGAATAACCTTGGCGGCAAGCATGGAATCCAGGCCGCCTGAAATCAGTGCAACAGCTTTACGGGGTTGTGTCATGGATACGAACAGGAGATTGTTTTGAACTGGCGGCGTATTTTACCCCAGAGTTGCCCCATGTCGGGCTGCTAATTAGCCGTTTTTACCGATCTGAGTAGATCAGGCCATTGCTCAGCCCAGCAACAGTGGTGATCTGCCCCGCTAATGACCCGGATTTCCGGTTGTTTATCAGGTGGAAAGCGTGCCCGGTAGGAATCGGCAACATGGGGGCCTACGATGTCGTCGTCCGTACCGACAAAGTGGGTTTGCGGGATAGATTGTAGTGCCTGCCATTCATCCGCCGGGTTGAGTGAGCCGCTCAGTGGGCTGACGCCATGGTGTCGGGTCCAGTTGGCATGATCAAGATTACCGGCAACCGTTATCAACTGGTCGACGTCATTGCGACGGGCGGCCAGCAGGGTGGCGACCGCACCACCACCCGAATATCCGATCAGCCGTAGCCGTTTAGCATGAAAACGCTGTTTCAATTCATTGATGGCGTTATTGCTGGCCGCAATGACCTGGCTGGAGAACCTCTCTGAAGTCCATAGTGCGGGAGTGCATGTCTTATTATCAGTAGCGTACTGGCAGGGTCTGGCAAGATAGGCTGTGGCGCCCTGATCCTGTAAGGCCATCTGCAGCGCAATGGGTTTAAGGGGTGTCGGGTTGCTGGAAATCCGGCGGCGACTGAGCCATGCTAGGCCATCACCTTCTATATATACGGACAATAAATCAGTGGGCTGTATTTCTGCTGGCAGAAAGGCATGCAGTTTGAAGGGGCTTGTGGGCAGGGTGATTCCGCGCCAACCGGATTGCCCTGCAAGGCTGTCTGCATTAAGCAGACGTTCTTCGTGCGTTGGAGTGGAGACGCAGCCTGCAATAAGCAGCAGGCTGATCAGCGTTACAGCGGTTAGCGTTGTTTTGTTATTTATCAAAGCTTGTTCAACGAGCGCCCGGGGCAATTAATCGGGACGATACACTATTAAGTCCCGGGATGTGTTCGCCTTAGAAATTTTTCTAAAAGCCTGATGTATCATTCCATATGCCGTTATACTGTGCCGCGTTTTCATAGACCCCGATTCCAATGTCTGTCACCGATAGTTTTCAGGATTTAATTCTTGCCTTACAACAATACTGGGCCGAGCAGGGCTGCGTTATACTGCAGCCATATGATATGGAGATGGGTGCGGGAACCTTCCATGTGTCGACCTTTCTGCGCTCAATTGGGCCCGAGCCCTGGAATGCTGCCTACGTTCAGCCGTCGCGTCGCCCCACTGATGGCCGCTATGGCGAAAACCCCAATCGACTGCAGCACTATTACCAGTTTCAGGTGGCATTAAAGCCCTCGCCACTCGATATTCAGGACCTATATCTGGATTCCCTCAGGATGCTGGGGATTGATCCGTTGGAACATGATATCCGCTTTGTCGAGGATAACTGGGAGTCACCTACCCTGGGTGCCTGGGGTCTGGGCTGGGAAGTCTGGTTGAACGGCATGGAGGTGACACAGTTTACTTATTTTCAGCAGGTCGGTGGCCTGGATTGCAAACCGGTAACCGGTGAAATCACCTATGGCCTGGAACGTATCGCCATGTATCTGCAAGGTGTTGAAAGTGTATTTGATCTGGTCTGGACGCACGGGCCACAGGGGCCGGTCACATATGGTGACGTATTTCACCAGAATGAGGTAGAGCAATCGGCCTATAACTTTGAGCACGCAGATGTGGACTTTCTTTTTACCCTGTTTGATCAATGTGAGAATGACAGTAGCAAACTGATTGAATCAGGTTTGCCTTTGCCGGCCTATGAGCAGGTGCTCAAGGCATCGCATGCCTTCAACCTGCTGGATGCCCGGCATGCCATTTCAGTGACCGAACGCCAGCGCTATATCTTACGTGTCAGAACCCTGTCACGGGCCGTTGCGCAGGCCTATTATGATGCAAGGGAAAAGCTCGGTTTCCCGATGTGTAACTAATATCAGGCCGCTATCACCTGATTACGCCCCGCCTGTTTTGCCTCATAAAGCGCGCCGTCTGCAGATCTGATTAGTACGGAATAATCATCGTTGCCGGGAGCGTTACTCATGGCTGTGCCAATGCTTACGGTCAGGTAGTCAGAAACCTCTGATCTATCGTGTTTAATACGTAAATCAAGTATATCCTGGCGTAGTGTTTCTGCCGTTTTCTTTACATAGTCGGCAGTAGGGTTAACCAGGATGAGCGCAAATTCCTCGCCGCCATAACGTGCTGCTGTATCACCTGGTCGCTGTGTGTGCTGCTGAAGGACTCGCGCAACCTGCTTTAATGCGTCGTCTCCCTGCTGATGCAGGTAAAGATCGTTGAAATTCTTGAAATAATCAACATCAATCATGAGCAGGGCAATGCTGGACTGTTCACGGCGGGCACGGTTCCATTCTCGTGCGATGGCGGCGTCAAAGCTGCGGCGGTTGGGTATGCCGGTGAGCTCATCGAAGGCCGCCAGCTGCTCAAGGTGACTGACCGCCTGTTCGAGTTCGGACATGACGGATTTCAGCTTGTTCTCTGCGACCGTGCGGTTGTCCAGCTCCCTGTTTAAATCTTCGCGGGTCTTTTCCAGGGTATCTGCGGTTTCCTGCCAGCGATAGCGAAGGGTGATGCTTTCTTTCAGGCTGCTGGAAAGTTTCCAGGCTGCAATGGTCATATAGATTGCATACACCATGGTTAGTACACCCAGCAGTACCCAGACTCGCTCTCCTAGCAGAAATACGTTTGCAGCATAGGCAATAAGAATGGGATAGGAGTAGAAATAGAAAGAAATGACATGTGATGCGGTTGTCGTGAGTGCGCCGCCAGCGATACTAATCAGCAGTACAAAGATCAGGATACGCTCTTCCGTGCCGACATAGGGCACCAGAAATGCAACACTGGCCCATGTCGTGCCGAGCAGGAATGCTGTTACCGTATAGCGAATGGAGTATTGGTTGGCCTGTGCTTCATTAAAATCATCAGAGGCTATATGCCGCAGGCTGATGATACGAGTCATGCTGACGACAACAATGCAGAAAAGCCAGGAGATCAGAATCTCTTTTTGGATGTGCGGGTGCAAGATCCAGCCGATCGCAAACGCCAGTACCAGCCCCAGGCGGACCGCAGCCGGCAGTTGTCGATGTGACATCCTGAGTTGCTCCGCAAGTATTTGCGGAGACGTAATTGCTCGGTAAGTAAAGTTCATAGTGACTAATTAAATGATTGTATGAACTTTATCCACATTAAGATAGCGGAAGCGTGAAAAAACTCTCATATCTGGCTGTATGTCCCATAAATGAGCGGGAGGCGTTAGAATCACGGCATGATCCGGGCTTTTGAAAACCACACCCCACGAGTAGCCATGAATGCTTATATTGATGAAACAGCATTAGTGATTGGCGATGTCGAGATTGATGATGATACCTCAGTCTGGCCTATGTGTGTTATACGCGGTGATATCCACCATATCCGCATCGGTAGTAGAACCAACATCCAGGACGGTTCTGTTTTACATGTCACCCATGACAGCGAATACAAGCGGGGTGGCTCACCATTGATAATTGGTCATGAAGTCACGGTTGGGCATCAGGCTACGCTACATGCCTGTACGGTAGAGGATCAGTGCCTGATAGGCATGGGCAGCATCGTACTCGACGATGCGGTAATTGAAAGCGGTGCCATGCTGGGAGCCGGTTCATTGGTTAATCCCGGCAAGATTATTGAAGGTGGGTATTTATGGCTGGGGCGGCCGGCCAGGCGCGTCAGGAAGTTGACAGACAAAGAAAAGGCTTACCTAAAATATTCGGCGGCACACTATGTCAAGCTGCAGCGCCGTCATCAGGTAAGCCCTCTCGTCAAATAAACGAGAAATTGACCGTATTAAACAGTCAGAAACGGAGAAGTACTAAGCGCAGTATTAACCAAGTGAAAGGTAAATGATTGATATTTGTCAAAATCAGTCATTATTTTTTCTGCATGAGTTGTTTCATTAGTTCACCAAGTTGACCGAATTCATCGCCACGGGCACTGCTGGCGCGCCATACCAGAGCGATCTCCCTGACATAGGTCTTGCTCATTTTATGCAGTTTGACCTGGGTATTTTTCAGCAGGGTGGAGTCTTCAGCCATTTGCGGGACAAAGCTGATGCCCAGATCGCTGTCTACCATCTGGATGAGCGTGTGCAGGCTGGTTGCAGAAAAACGATTAAGCCTGTCTTGGTTCTTCAGTTTTAGTGCGGATAAGATATGGTTACGCAGGCAATGTCCCTCTTCCAGTAATAAAATCTCTCCCCGCTTCATGTGATTGACACGAAAGTCGTGCGGATTTTCCAGCAACCGGGTTTTCTTGTGTGCCGCCAGCAGGAAATGGTCCTCGAATAATGTTTGGGTTTGTACATTTTTCAGGTCATAGGGCAATGCAATCAGGATGACGTCCAGACCACCACGCATAAGCTCATCATATAGGGACTGGGTCTGATCCTCCCTGAGATATAGATCCAGCTTCGGGAAGGACTTGCGAATACCGGGGAGT
>JAPHTU010000320.1 GCA_026196145.1 Gammaproteobacteria bacterium | reverse complement strand
GGGCAGACTGAAGATCTTTATCAAATGGCAGAGGTTGCGGCGCAGTGCATACAGCAAAGCTGTCGTGAAAAGATGGAAGTACGATCCTAAAAACCGCAGTTGACCGCTTGAGGGATTATTTAAGTGTGTAAAATCGAAAGAGAAAAGATGGCTTGTGAATGTTACCCATTGGATGAGTTCGCTACGACCCGTATAGCACGACTCATTTCGCGCCTCGCGGTGTTGCGAATCGTCGTAATAGCTCGTTATTACTCCTCATCGCGCCTAGCCAGTCACGAAATGAGTCGCACTCTACAGGCCGTCCAACTACGGTTTCTAGGATTATGAATAAGAAACTGTGGGTCGATCCGGACTGTCGTAACAGGTTTACGCCCAATACCATATTTGAAGATATGCAAACGGTTGAAGGGGAGGTTTACCGTACCGGCAAGGGACGTGTCACCCTGCGGTTTACCCGAAATGGAGACAGCTTTTTCCTCAAGCGCCATACCGGTATCGGCTGGTTCGAGATATTTAAGGATCTATTGCAGGGGCGCTTGCCAATAATCGGTGCCATGAATGAGTGGCGTGCCCTGGAGCGATTGCAGATTATGAACATCTCCAGTTTATTGCCTGTGGCCTTTGGTCAGCGCGGAATGAATCCGGCAACACAAGAGTCTTTTCTGGTTACCCGGGAGTTGACGGGTACGGTCAGTCTTGAGGACCTTGTCAAGAGCTGGCAGGAACGTAAAGACTTTATTCATATCAAGCGCGCCCTTATTCCCCAGGTGGCGCGGATGGCCAGACGTATACACGCCTGCGGCATGAATCATCGCGATATGTATATCTGTCATATCCACGTGAGCCAGCGTTGGCTGGACAATCCAGTCAGTTACCCGGAATTATTTATTATTGATCTGCATCGGGCACAGATAAGACAAAGTGTGCCGCAACGCTGGCTGGTTAAGGATATTGCAAGCCTGCATTTTTCATCTATGGATGCCGGTCTAACAAGGAATGACCGGCTCAGGTTTATGCGGGCATATCGTAGTATGAAGCTGGGCCAGACGCTTGAGATAGACAAGGAATTCTGGGCGGATGTGCAACATCGAGCCGAACGGTTGTATGCCAAACGCCCGGAATTGGTCCAGGAAAAAAGCCATTGATGAGTGCGGTTGAAGTCATAGACCAGGGAGTTTTCCAGCCCTGTGATGTCGTGCTCAGGGTGTCAGAAACTGATACACGGGTATATGCCTGTCAGTCGAGTCTGCGATTATTGCCGGGCCGACGGCTGACGGCACTCGCCATCAGTGATGGTAATCGATATGTGATTAAAATCTTTCCCCAGCGCGGCCGCTCACTGCAGGAATATGAAAAGGAAATTGCCGGTTATGAATTATTGCATTCGGCATCCATAGAGGCGCCACCAAGGATCTATTACGGGCCTGCCGAGGGTAAGCTGAATATTATTGTTTACCGGTATATTAGTCGGGCGCGTACGTTGCTGGATGTATTTAGTAAAAGGCCGCAATCCAGGCAGCAGCATTCAACATTGTCCCGCTTTGCCGGCTTGTTATCACAGATGCATGCCAGCGGCCTGATCCATGAAGATCCGCATCTGGGTAATTTCCTGTTGAAGGGGGATGTTATTACCACGCTTGATGCCGGAGCAGTACGTAGCGCAAGAAGCGAAGCCATGTTTGAAAAAAACCTTGGCCTGTTTGTTGCGCAGTTTCCCGTTAGCTGGGGTTTGGAAGGAGAGTTTATTGAGCAGTATATCGGTCGAAATGATGTGACCGATAGTTACCGGCAGCGCCTGCATCAACAGGTCCTGTCAGGGCAGCAATGGCGTGAGCAGCATTATCTTAAAAAGATCTATCGTGAATGTACGGCTTTCCACGTACATTCCAGCATGTTTGGCAAACTGATTATTAATCGCCACTATCAAGACGCCGGTCTGATGAAATTGCTGGATGATCCGGGCAAGGTGTTTGACGGTGACAACGTGACCATGTTGAAGCAGGGTAACTCATCCACTGTTGGCATGGTTGTAGTCGAGGACGCCGAATATGTTATCAAGCGATACAATGTCAAGAGCGCGATGCATCGATTAAAGCAGATGCTGAGGGAATCTCGTGCCAGTCGTTCATGGCGGAATTCGCATCGTCTTGTATTGCGCGGATTTCAGACGGCAAAACCGGTTGCCATGATGGATTGCGTCAAGGGCAAGTTTAATGGTGTGTCGCTGTTTGTGATGGAAAATGTTCCGGGTATGAACAGCGCAGATTATTTTCGCCTTAAGGATGTTGATGAGGACAGAAAGCGCGCAGTGGCCAGCCGAATGTTGGCGATGATTAACGAACTGCATAACGAACGTATAATTCACGGCGATTTAAAATCAACGAATTTTATTATCCGTGATGATGAGCCGGTCATTGTTGACCTGGATGCCATGCGCGTTCTCAGTACACACGACAATATAAAGAAACATATAAACAAGGACATGCAGCGTTTCGGTGAAAACTGGATAAACGACCCCGAGCCACTCTCTATCTTTAATGAGTTGGTGCGACCCCGGGATGGAGAAACAAACTAGTGGCTACACCGGAAGTAACAGTACTGATACCGAATTATCGTACGCCGAAAATAACCAGGTTATGCCTGCGGATACTGCGCAAGCATACCGACCCCGCCCGTATCAAGGTGATAGCGATTGACAACGGTTCCGGGGAAGATGATGAATCCCTGCAATACTTGCGTACGCTTGACTGGATCGAGCTCATTGAACGTCAGGTAGTCCCTGGCGAATCTCCTGGCGCATCACATGTCGCTGCGCTGGATATGGCGCTGGAAAGAGTGACGACTCCCTATGTGATGTCTATTCATACGGATACCTTTGTCCTGCGTGATGACTGGCTCGATTACCTGCTCAATCAGATCAAAAAGGATGACAACATTGCCGGCGTGGGTTCGTGGAAGCTGGAGGTAAAGCCGGCATGGAAACTGTTTCTGAAGAAGATTGAATTTATGATTCAATCGATCATCTACCCGTTGATTGGCAAGGAACTGATTACCGAGGGCAGGGGTAAGCATTTCCATTATTTACGCAGCCACCTGGCGCTGTATCGTACCGACCTGTTGAAAAAGTATGCCATCAGTTTTGGAGCAGGTGAGGAGACGGCCGGCAAGGTATTGCACAAGACGCTGGAGGAGCATGGCCATGAAATGGTATTTATACCCTCGGTTGAATTAATACGCTATGCCGTGCATCTCAATCATGCCACCATGATACTCAACCCGGAACTGGGTTCGCGCGAGAAAACGGTACGTAAGGGGCAGAAAAAAATACAGGCAATGCTGAAGAAAATGCAGGCAGACGAGATACTTGCTGACGATAGTCTGGATCATTGATTTTATGACTTTTCAGGGAAATTGATGGGTATCAGGGGACCATGCTGGTGTGTAACTATTGGTTGTGGCTGGTTGGTACGGCAGGGGTTGTCCTGCCATTCGACGACCTCTTTTTTGAGTTTATTGGGTACATCGCAGGTGAGTCATGGGCGATCCGAAAACGAATGATTCCCTCTCCCCCCGGGAGAGGGGCAGGGAGAGGGAATCAAAAAAGCTGATTGCACGTGCCCGTGCACTTCGCCGCCAGTCAAGCGATGCAGAAAACGTATTGTGGCGATATCTACGAGCACGCCGTCTGATGGGATACAAGTTTCGGCGCCAGGTGGTGATAGAGCCCTATATAGTGGATTTCGTATGTCTGGAAACCAGATTGATTATCGAAGCCGATGGAGGACAGCACAGT
>JAPHTU010000095.1 GCA_026196145.1 Gammaproteobacteria bacterium | reverse complement strand
CGCTTTGAAAACTTCATCCCGGAGGTTTATACCGGTGGCGGCGGGGAAACATTTTGAGCCGGGGGGCCTTGCGCACTCCACAGGCTGTTGCCTGCATCAATGTCCTGTCACTGCAACACAATCTCAAGCAAGTCAGGCAATTTGCCCCTGACGCAAAGATCCTCGCCGTAATCAAGGCCAATGGCTATGGTCATGGGATGGAGACAGTCGCCAATGCATTGCTGGATGCAGACGCATTTGCTGTTGGTACGATGCAGGAGGCATTGCAGCTGAGATCAATTACAAAGGACAAGGCCATCGTCGTGCTGCAAGGTATCTTTGATGCGTCGGATATACAGCAATGTGTCGCTTATAACCTGCAGCCAGTCATCCATAGCGAATACCAGCTTGAACTCATTGAAACGGCAAAACTGGATACGCCAATCAGGTGCTGGTTAAAGGTTGATACAGGCATGCACCGCCTGGGGATACAACCTGATCAACTGACTTCCATGCTGGGGCGTATACAGCAGGCAGCCAATGTCGACAGGCCGGTCACGATTATGAGCCACATGGCCTGTGCAGATGATCCGGCCCATGTTGAGAATCAGCTGCAAATCGAGACCTTTGATGACCTGGAGGTGGATGAAAAACTGCCAAGATCTCTGGCCAACTCGGCAGCAATTATTGCTTTTTCTGGTACACATTATGACTGGGTGCGCCCCGGAATCATGCTGTACGGCATCTCTCCCGTTCAGGATCGCACAGCCAGTGAACTGGGACTGCAGCCGGCAATGACGCTCAAGTCGCGTCTTATTGCGATTCACCAGTTGATGCAGGGCGATTGCATTGGCTATGGAGCAACATGGCAATGCCCGGAGGATATGTCCATCGGTGTTATTGGTATGGGATACGGTGATGGTTATCCAAGACATGCGCCCAGTGGTACACCGGTACTGATTAATGGAAAACGCGTGCCTGTTGTTGGCCGTGTATCTATGGATTTGATTACCGTTGATTTACGCGAGTTACCCGGTGCAGCGGTTGGTGATGAAGTGATCCTGTGGGGTGAAGGCCTACCCATTGAAGAGATTGCCGATGAGGCTGAGACCATTGCCTATGAACTGGTCTGTCGCCTGACTTCCCGTGTCGAATATCAGCTGGTTTCCTGAGCCATGGCAGCCAAAAGCAAGATCGAATACCAATGTGGCCAGTGCGGCGCGCTATCGCCCAAGTGGGTTGGACAGTGCGGTGAATGTGGTGAGTGGAATACCCTGATAGAACGTATCAGCGAGTCAGTAACCGCCGGTAATGTGCGTCAGTTCTCTGGTTATGCCGGCCATGCGAAGCGTGACCAGGTACAACGGCTAAGCGACATCAAGCCGGAAAGCGTGCAACGCTATAGCCTGACAATTGATGAATTTGACCGTGTGCTTGGTGGTGGCCTGGTTGAAGGCTCGGTGGTATTGATTGGTGGTGATCCGGGTATAGGTAAATCCACCTTGTTATTGCAGTGTGTTGCGCTGGTATCCGGCCAGCTTGATGCCCTGTATGTCACCGGCGAGGAGTCACTGGACCAGGTCAGTCTACGTGCCCAACGACTGGGCCTGAATACCATGGACATGCAGGTGTTGTCGGAAACTTCTGTCGAGAAAATTATCGATACTGCCTTGCAGGAAAAACCACGTGTGATGGTAATTGACTCCATCCAGACCATTTATACCGATAATCTTTCATCCGCACCGGGTTCAGTGGGCCAGGTAAGGGAAAGTGCTGCCCAGCTGGTACGTTTTGCCAAGCAAACAGGGTGTGCATTATTTCTGGTGGGGCATGTAACCAAGGAAGGAACACTGGCAGGTCCCCGTGTACTGGAGCATATGGTCGATACCGTACTGTATTTTGAAGGTGACCCGAGCGATCGCTATCGAATAATCCGGGCAATCAAGAACCGCTTCGGTGCGGTCAATGAACTGGGCATATTTGCCATGCTCGAAGATGGCCTGAAGCCGGTGAGCAATCCCTCGGCGATATTTCTGTCACGTCATGAACAGGCGGTAACCGGTAGTGTCATTATGGCCAGCCGTGAAGGCAGTCGTACGCTGTTGCTGGAAGTGCAGGCGCTGGTGGCGGACAACCATGGTGGTAGTGCAAGGCGTGTAACCGTCGGGCAGGACACCAACCGCATTGCCATGTTGCTGGGAATTTTGCAGCGTCATGGTGGTCTGGCACTGTATGACCAGGATGTGTTTATCAATATCGTCGGCGGCATGAAGGTGATTGAAACTGCTTCCGACCTGGCGGTTATTGTGGCCATGGTCTCCAGCTTTCGTGACAAGCCATTTCCATCCGACACGGTCGTGTTTGGTGAGGTGGGTCTGGCTGGCGAGATTCGGCCAGTGCCCAATGGTGAACAGCGCTTACAGGAGGCTGCCAAGCATGGGTTTAAACGGGTGCTGCTTCCGAAGGCCAATTTGCCAAGAAAATCGGGTATCAAGGATATCGAGATGGTGCCGCTGCAGAAACTGGAGGATGTGCTGGAGTATTGCTGATTTTCTGACTATTTTGGGAATCTTGTCGCAATTTAGCGTCTTTTTCCAGCTTTTTGCACTTGAAGACTTACTTCACATCATGAATACTGTAGAAAATAACAGGTTTTGACTGAGGGTTCGCCATAAAAAACTATAGGTTTTGATTGAAAGAGTCGCTGTCTGTGGCCAGTCAATTATAGTTTTTGGTTTAGGGGGATAGCCAGACTTGGCGGTTGTGTAATTTAGAATAATACAGGCAATCATAATGCCTGAAGATGGTGAGTTTAT
>JAPHTU010000271.1 GCA_026196145.1 Gammaproteobacteria bacterium | reverse complement strand
CTGGATCAGGGTTGCCCCCATTGTCCAATATTCCCCACTGCTGCCTCCCGTAGGAGTCTGGGCCGTGTCTCAGTCCCAGTGTGGCTGATCATCCTCTCAAACCAGCTACAGATCGTCGCCTTGGTGAGCCATTACCCCACCAACTAGCTAATCTGACATAGGCTCATCCAATAGTGCAAGGTCCGAAGATCCCCTGCTTTCCCCCGTAGGGCGTATGCGGTATTAGCTCGAGTTTCCCCGAGTTGTCCCCCGCTACTGGGTAGATTCCTATGCATTACTCACCCGTCCGCCGCTCTACTCATACCCGAAGGTATTTTCTCGCTCGACTTGCATGTGTTAAGCATACCGCCAGCGTTCAATCTGAGCCAGGATCAAACTCTTCACTTGAAGTTTGTAGTTGCTTTATGGGCAACAATTCCTGCTCGACTCGAATTAACTGACAAAAAAGTCAGGCATCTCTCGTCGAATATAAATGGCAAAGCCATTCCGACGCGAGCGCCCACACAAATTATCTATCTAAATTTTTAAAGATCTCACTTCCCAATCGTGTTGACCGGGCCGAATATTTTAGCATCCTTATTGACTCGAGAGCCAGATATAACGCTAAATATTTCGCTGGATATTCGCTGCAGCTGCTGCAACGAGGAGGCGCATTATAGGGCCAAAAAGGTGGTCGTCAAGGTAATTCCGAAAATAATTTAAACAAAACTGTAATAAATATTATTTTCTTTATTTATCAAAAAGTTAAAAAACCATCTTGATAGTGCGAAATGCCTCTGATCGGCCTGATTTCTATTTTATGCTGACTTTGGCAAAGCGTCTTTTACCCACTTGAAAAATATAAGGGCCACCAGCCGTGATTTTTACCCGGGAATCGGACATTTTTTCCCCATCCATCTTCACAGCCCCCTGCTTCACCATCCGATGAGCATCTGAAGTACTGCTAACCAACCCCGCGTCCTTCAGTAGATTGGCAGCCGGAATACCCTCATCGCCCCCATCAAGCTCAACCTCAGGAATATCATCCGGGACTGCGCCCTTTTGAAACTGGGCGATAAAGCCTCCCCGTGCCGTGGTAGCCGCCTCTTCACTATGGAACCGGGCAATAATCTCCTCGGCCAACAGGAATTTAATATCTCTCGGGTTCTCACCCTGTTCGACCCGTCCCTTGAAGTCAGCAATCTCATCCAGCGGCCGAAAACTGAGCAATTCAAAATAGCGCCACATGAGATCATCGGATATCGACATAATCTTGCCAAACATATCATCTGGCGCATCCGCGATGCCTATATAGTTATTGAGTGACTTGGACATCTTCTGCACACCGTCCAGCCCTTCGAGTATCGGCATGGTCAGCGTGACCTGCGGCGACTGCCCGTAGGCTTCCTGTAATTGCCTGCCTACCAACAGGTTAAATTTCTGGTCCGTGCCCCCAAGCTCCACATCCGCCTTCATGGCAACAGAATCATAGCCTTGTACTAACGGGTACAGGAATTCATGTACCGATATGGATTGCCCGCCCTTGTAACGCTTGCTGAAATCATCACGCTCCAGCATACGGGCAACCGTGTGCTTGGCCGCCAGCTGGATCATGTCTGCGGCACTCATCTGCCCCATCCAGGAGGAATTGAAAAACACGGTGGTTTTTTCCGCATCCAGAATCTTGAAAACCTGGTGTTCGTAGGTCTTGGCGTTTTCCAAAACCTCTTCACGCGTCAACGGCGGACGGGTTGCGCTCTTGCCAGTGGGGTCACCAATGAGGCCGGTAAAGTCACCAATCAGAAACAGCACCTCATGTCCCAGGTCCTGAAACTGTCGCAGCTTGTTTATCAACACCGTATGCCCCAGATGTAAATCCGGTGCAGTGGGATCAAAACCCGCCTTGATCCGCAGCGGCCGATTCTCTTTCAGCTTCTTGACCAGATCATCTTCGGGCAGGATCTCGTCCACCCCTCTTTTAATTTGCTGCAGTTGTTCTTCAATCGGGATCATCTACCCACTAACCTATTCCAAAAAAGGCGGCCATTATAACGATGTTAAGCATCAGGTCATCCACCTTGAGCCCACCATTCCACTGTCTGAATGGCTTGACCCGGGGCGTTTCTTTCCGCTAGTCTTGCGAAAACACACAACACAAAAAGCTTGTAATTCTGTGGGTTATACCCGATATATTATTTGAAACCTTAGAAAGGGAAGGAAATGCGTATTAACAAGGGGCGAATAGCGCTTACAACGGTGGCGCTTGCATTTATTGGTGCAGCACTGGTAACACCCTCTAGCCCACGGTCAGCAACCTCTTCCAGCCCCCACCTTAAAACTATCCAGATCCAATTACCTGAGCTAAGCGCGACTCAGGACAAAGAATCCGCCCCTGTAGCAGAACCAGACTTGAGGTGGGAAAAATTCAAGGTAAAAAAAGGCGATAGTATGGCTCTGATCTTTCGCCGTGCCGGAGAAAAGCCCGGTACGCTACATAACATCATGTCTTCCGGTGATGTAACCGAGCGATTCAAACACCTGCAGGTTGGACAAACTATCGAATTTGGCTACAACGAAGACGACCAGTTTCAGGAACTGAAATTCAGCCCCAGCAAGACACAGCAGTTAATCGTCTCGCGCGAAAGTGGCCAATGGCAACCCGAACTGCACAGTGAACAGGTTGAGACCCGTATTCAACATGCCACGGCCGTCATCAAGGACTCCTTATTCCTGAGCGGTAGCCGCGCCGGATTAAGCGACAATACCATTATGCAACTTGCCGGCATCTTTGGGTGGGATATCGACTTCGCGCTTGATATACGCAATGGTGACCAGTTTTCCCTTATTTACGAAACCCGTCACCTGGATGGCGAGAAAATTGGCGATGGTGAAATTATTGCTGCCGAATTCATTAACCAGGGAAAAAACTACCAGGCTGTTCGTTACACCAATCCTGACAATGATACCGAGTACTATTCACCTGACGGTCGCAGTATGCGCAAGGCTTTCCTCAGAACACCGGTCAAGTTCTCCCGAATCAGCTCACGATTTACCAATAAACGCTGGCATCCGGTATTAAAACGCTGGCGTTCTCATCGTGGCGTTGACTATGCGGCCTCACGCGGTACGCCCGTCAAGGCAACCAGTAACGGCAAGGTCACTTTCAAGGGGCGCAAGGGTGGCTATGGAAAAGCGATCTTCCTGCAGCATGGCAAAACCTATACAACCGTCTACGGCCACTTAAAGAGTTATGCCAAGGCAGTACGCAAAGGAGCAAAGGTCAAGCAAGGGCAAATCATTGGCTACGTTGGATCAACCGGCCTTGCCACCGGACCACACCTGCACTATGAATTAAGGGTTAATGGCGTGCATCGCAATCCGCTAAAAGTAAAGCTCCCCAAGGCCCACCCGATCGCCAAGAAATACCTGCAAGACTTTAATAACGAGGCGCTGCCTTTACTAACCCAGCTGGCTCTTATCAATGCCGCGAAGTTTGCCGATGCAAATACCGGCACATCAGACAAGTCTCTACCCAATTGAATACCCTTTATGAGGGTTACTACATCGGTTTAATGACCGGCACCAGCATGGATGGTGTAGACACCGTTCTGGTAGACATCCATGACAACAACAAAACACAACTAATCTCAAGTTATGAGCAGCCGCTGACAGACGACCTCAGGGATAAGATCATCGGTGCCAGCAATGCCTCCGCAGATTCACTGCATGACATTGCGTTACTCGACCAGGAACTGGCAGAAACCTATGCTACCTGCATCCAGTCACTGCTCAAACAAAGCGGCATTAAGGCCGATAATGTGCAGGCCATCGGCAGCCATGGTCAAACCATACGCCACTGTCCTGATTGTCAGCCACCCTACACAATACAAATAGGTAATGCTGACCGACTGGTTGAATTGACTGGCATCACCGTAGTTAGTAATTTCCGACAACGTGATATGGCGGCAGGTGGTCAAGGTGCACCACTGGCTCCTCTCTTCCATCATCACTTGTTTGCCCAACCGGGTACTACACGTGTCTGCATTAACCTTGGTGGCATTGCCAATATCAGTGTGCTCAACGCCAATGGCCTGATCTCAGGTTTCGACACCGGGCCGGCCAATACCCTGATGGATCATTGGGCTATGCGACAACGCGGCGAGCGTTATGACAAGGATGCGTACTGGGCAAGTAGCGGGCGGGTAAATGAATCTTTACTCAATAGCCTGTTATCCGAACCCTGGCTATCGCGACAGCCTCCCAAAAGCACAGGACCAGAACTATTCAACCTGCAATGGCTTGACAGCCACCTTGCGGGACTGGATGTCAGCCCGGTTGATGTACAGCGCACACTCTGCGAATACACCGCCATGACACTCTCGGATGCCATATCCCGATATGCTCCAGATAGCGAGGAATTAATCGTCTGCGGTGGTGGTGCATACAACCCACTGCTACTGGAAAGAATCGAACACCATCTTCCCGACAAGCAACTGCAAAGCAGCGAAGCATTTGATATGGCGCCGGAATGGGTCGAGGCGTCCATGTTTGCCTGGCTTGCATGGCGCACGCTCAACGGGTTGCCGGGAAATGTACCCACCGTAACCGGCGCGAGTCACGAGGTAGTACTGGGCGCCATCCACCCAGCCTGATTGAGCATTCCAAATAATAAAGGGCGCCTGTAGCGCCCTTTGCAATAACATCCAACTGAACTATCAGTCAGACTGAAAATGAGGCCCCACAACCGCAGGTGGTAGTTGCTGTTGGGTTGTGCACCACAAACTGGGAACCCGTGAGATCTTGCTGAAAACCGACCTCAGCACCATTCATATACTGCATACTCATGGCATCGATAACCATAGTCGCGCCGTCTTTCTCTATACAGATATCATCATCATTGACCTTATCGTCAAACTCAAAACCATATTGAAAGCCGGAACAACCACCACCGGTAATAAACACCCGCAGCATTAGTTGCGGGTTGTTCTCCTGCTCAGCCAGTTTTTTAACCTGCGCCGCAGCGCCCTCGGTTAATACCAGACAATCATTACCGGTTGAGAATTGAACGTTAATATCACTCATTAAAGATACTCCTGAATTCAGCCACGTCACTCAGACTGATGAATCCACTAAATAGTTCACGACGCCTCTTCGGCTGTCACCCTTGGCGGGCTTACCTTGGCCGATGATTTTGGCATGGAAAGTACCGGGTTGCGGGCTTCTGCCTCATGCACCATCTGCCCGTTAATTTCCGCGCCAATCGCCATTTCGATCAAATTATAATAAACATTGCCCGTTACCCTGGCCTTGGCAGCCAATTCAACGCGCTCGGAGGCATAAACATCACCGATCACAGTGCCATTTAATATGACATGGGGTACTTTTACCTGACCTTCAATACTTCCTTTATCACTCAGGTTAAGGATCGAGGCAGTACCGGACTTTGCCTCAACATTACCAATTATCGTGCCATCAACAAACAGACCGCCATCAAAACTAATGTCACCACGTATTTCCGTCTCTCCACCTACCAACGTATGGACCTTGGCAGAACCCGACTGCTTGTTTTTCTTACCAATCATAATGTTCAAAGCCTCACTTCATGCCAGTCAAACGTCCTGACCAGCTTATTGGATACCTTCCCGGAGCGCGGTGTGAGCCTGACCGACACCTCTCTGGGGATATAGTGTTCAGGTAACCGGAAGCTACCACTCAATTCCTGAAAGTACCTGAACTTATAGCTTAATTGCCCGGACTCCGCGAGCTGAATTTCATTCAGATCGAGATTTTTTTCTTTCTCTTCTGATATACCCTGTATGGTTATTTTCACTCCACCTTTTGCCAGACTATCATTTTTTCCACTCTGGGTTAACACCAATTTATAGTGATACAGGCTTCCCTCCGCCTGCATGATTGAAAGACTGTATATCCGTAACCCGGCATCGCCTTCATCTGGCGATATTATACCCTTGTAGAAGGAGAGCTCCTCGCGTAATTCTGCCTGCTGATCCTGAAAGTTTTTAACTTCCTTCGCCAACTCGACCTTGGCCTCACGATCTACCTGGGCCGTACGCTGCAGGCGACTCACTCTGGCCTGTAACTCATCATTCAATGCCCGGAATTCATCCAGCTCTTTCTGTAACTTCTTCTGCCGGGATTCGGCCTGGCTGAAATCATGGTTGGACTGGGACCAGCCTGTTTCATAAGCTAACCAGGCACTGGCAACCCACAGGCTGACGACCACGGCCAGTATTATTCGCCATCGCCCCGGGCGATGTTCCTTGATGATAAAAGCCATTTAATCAGGGCAGCAGCGCGGCCCGCAACAAGCCACTGGTTTCAGGCAAATCAAACATCAGGTTCATGTTTTGTACTGCCTGACCAGCCGCCCCCTTCACCAGGTTATCGATAACAGACAATACTATGATCATGTTATC
This sequence comes from Gammaproteobacteria bacterium, assembly GCA_026196145.1. Lineage (GTDB taxonomy): Bacteria > Pseudomonadota > Gammaproteobacteria > JAJDYQ01 > JAJDYQ01 > JAJDYQ01. The sequence goes on along the minus strand of JAPHTU010000271.1, from coordinate 2,169 downwards.
CCTTGGTGAGGCATGTACCGCGATGCGGCAAACGTTTGAAGAGCGTACCGAGCGGGTATCCGGGTGAGAGTCTGCTGGCAGCACATCGACAAATGGCTCATCGGCATAACGCTGTTCATACAACAACTGTAAATCAGCAACATCGGCCTTGGCGCGTGCATACAGGGTGGCATGAATACCCCGTATCATGGGCGTCAGGTGCGGCACAAACGTCAGATTAATGATGTCGTCAGTCGCCTCTGTCAGCCCCTGGGTAATTTCTGGCAGATGACGGTGTCCTGAAACGGCATATGCCTTTAAGCTATCACCCGCCTCGCAAAACAGGGTACCGACATTCGCCCCACGACCGGCACCACTAACTCCTGACTTGCAATCAGCAACCAAGGTACCGGTATCGACCAGGCCATTCTCAATCAGGGGCAAAAACCCGAGTTGGGTCGCCGTAGGATAACAACCGGGATTAGCGACCAGTTGCGCTTCCCGGATGGATGCCCGGTTGACCTCTGGCAAACCATAAACTGCCTTTGCCACCAGATCAGGGCAGGCGTGCTCCATGCCATACCACTGTTGCCATTCATCAATATCCTTTAGTCGAAAGTCGGCAGCAAGATCGATCACCTTTACCCCGGCCTCAAGCAACTCGGCGGCCATCGTCATGGCGATACCATTGGGTGTTGCAAAGAACACTACATCGCATTCGCGCAACACACCAATGTCAGGCTCACTGAACGGGATATCTACGTGGCCACGCAAATTTGGATACAGATCCGACACCGGCTTGCCTGCCTCGGCGCGCGAGGTAATAACCTTGATATTGACCTGATCATGACCGCTCAACAGGCGCAGTAACTCAACGCCTGTATAACCGGTACCACCAACTATTCCTGCTTCAATCATAGGGTTTACTTACATTTAAACGGGGTTTACAAAATTCAGGCGGCAAATTGTACGCGAAAACATTCCATAAGGTACAAAGTCAGACGCATTCCGATAGAATCACATCACACAACACGCAAAAGAGCTCATGAAACATCACTTGCGCCGCTCAAGACGTATCCTCTTCCACCCCAAGGCGTGGCGCATACGTTTATTTTTCTGGTTCAGCGCCATACTGGTCGGCATGGTCGCGGCTTTATTCGCCATTGGCAGCGAGCACGCGGATCACGGTTTCCATGCCGTCCTCAAGCAATACAACTGGGCGTCACTCATCATTACGCCGCTGGGCCTGATATCCATCGCCTGGCTTACCCGGCGTTTTTTCCCCGGCAGCCAGGGAAGTGGTATCCCGCAAACGATTGCATCCATGCAAATGCAGGCAAAGTCGGGTGTATTATCAATACGAATCGCGATTGGCAAGGTGATTCTTACGCTCATGGGCCTGGCCTGTGGCGCCTCTATCGGGCGTGAAGGACCGACAGTTCATATTGGCGCCTCACTTATGTATGCACTGGGACGTTATTCCAAGTACACCCCGCGCTATATGGATAAGGGTGTAATTCTCGCCGGTGGCGCCGCCGGCATTGCCGCCGCATTCAACACGCCGCTGGCCGGTATTGTATTTGCCATTGAGGAACTCAGCCGTTCCTTCGAACAACGCAATAGCGGCGTCATCCTGATAGCCGTCGTCATTGCCGGTATTACCGCATCTGCCCTGCTCGGCCAATACCATTACTTCGGAACATTTGAAGTCAGCATGCCCGACTCCAGTGCCTGGCTTGCCGTACCAGTATGTGGCATAACTGGCGGATTACTGGGAGGATTATTCAGCCAGGGCTTGATTAGCGGCACCAGAAGGCTTGGCAACTTCGCCACACAACACCCTTACTCACTGGCTTTCCTTTGTGGTCTTGTCATCGCAATCACCGGGCTATTAACACAAACATCTATTCATGGCACAGGCTACGATGCCGCCAAGCAAATAATTAACAATAGCGGTTCAACCGGATATGACCCATGGTTTCCGTTCGCCAAGATGCTGGCCACGACGGCATCCTATCTAAGTGGAATCCCCGGCGGCATCTTTGCCCCCTCACTCGCAACCGGCGCGGGTTTTGGCGCGGATCTCGGTCACTGGCTACCACTCGCCCCCCTGTCCGTCATGATCATGCTGGGCATGGTGGCGTATTTTTCCGGCGTTGTTCAGTCTCCCATTACCGCCTTTGTTATTGT
>JAPHTU010000094.1 GCA_026196145.1 Gammaproteobacteria bacterium | reverse complement strand
CAAGTGGCAATACTTCGTTAAAAACCGACACACTGGTGCTGCCACAACGCATGATGAACTCACTGGACTATATGCTCGAAGGCGCTTACACCAAGGGCTGGACCTACCAGCGTTTCGCTCGATCCCAGGCCATCAAAAGGAACGCTGCAAAAAACCAGACCAACTAAGTCTCTGATGGCATTAAGATATAAAACTTACTTTCTTATAGGTGGAGGCATAACTGTGAATACTCCCCCGAAGGCAGGCAACCTTATAACTATTCAATAATGTCCGTTCTGTCACTAAGCGTCTATTCCAGAAACTGGATTTAATGACAAAAATAATCCGTTGACAGTCGTTAACTGATTTTTTATTAACGGTTGGGGTGCCGGAAAATTGCCGTCTGTTGTGCTACAGCCTGATGAAAGGCATCATTATTTCCTGTCATCATAGAACAGTAAAGGGGAATCATTGTGCCCATAAAAAAGACCATCTCGGCACTTTTTGTAATCTTATGTTTTATAGTTAATCCTGCATTTGCGGATAGTGGCTATCAGAAGTCCCCGTTTCATCTTTTTAGTAATCTTCTCCCGCATACAGATGGTTACGGGCTGCTTCCCAAGCCACCAGGCATTCCCAGGGAAGAAAGCAAAAAGCTGTTTGAGGTTGGATCAAAATCCTGTGACTCAGGATGTGCGACGTCATTTGGTGAAGTACTAGGTAAGGCTGATGGCGCAATCGGGCGATCAAATTGCCGCCCTACATGTATCCGCCCACAATATTCCTTTCTCGATCTGACCACAGGCGCGGTCTCTGTTCATAAGGATGACCCGAAAGATTCTAACTTGCATTACATTGGCCTGATTTACCAGTGCGTAGAGTATTCACGAAAATGGTGGATGAAAAACAAGAGCATTACCTATAGAAGCGTGGACAGTGCTTACGAGATTCTTTATCTAACAGAGGGCAAGGATATTCGAAGTAACAAGACTTTTCCTCTGGCTCGTTCTATTAACGGCACGGCCCAGCGTCCTCCAAAGCGGGGAGATCTCGTTATCTATCATCCGACCAAAGATGATCCAAAATGGCGTTACGGTCATGTTGCCGTAGTGGTGGCAACAGATCCTGAAAAAGGCACGGTCTCACTGGCCGAGCAAAATTACACGAACAAGTCATGGGAAGACCCTGAGGCCTATGCCCGAAAGATACGTCTTTTTGAAATAGGAGGGCGTTACACTCTATTGGATATTCCGGCCGCAGGAATTAAAAATCCGGGTGGTGCGCATATATCTGGCTGGATCTATCCATTGGCAGATCAATAGCTGCAACATATCGATGAAATCAAAATCAGATGTATTGAATGTCGCCAGGGTCAATTGATGTGTTAATGCAATTGTAGCGATCTGGGCGCCCTCGGTTGTGATGTGCTTGCCCTCCATACGCGGCCGCCTAATGACAGGGTACAATGTTTGGCGAATATCTATACCGCCAGGCATCATTTCAATGCTTTCTGCATGCAAACAGTAAATTATGTGCGCAGAAATGTTATTATGGGCTCGGCTATCTTTAACAGAGCTGAGTAAAATAATTCGAAAAACCATATTCTTATCCCTATTTCCAGGCACCGTATGTCCAGTGTGACTGCCTGGAAAATATCACTCATGGAATTCATGAGAGGTCCTGGATATATACGAAGACAACCTGATTCGTCACGGGGGAGCCAATGAATCGTATTTCTTATCCGGGTTTAATGCCGCTGCTATTTCTCCTGGGTGTTGCATTACCCACGGTTTCCTTTTCAGCAGAGCTGAATCTTGCGGTAGCAAATTCTACGTGCACGGCCATCAGGCAGGTCGGTGAAAAGTATGAGCAGCGTACTGGCATCCATATAAATTACGTCTGCAAATCATCGGGGCGTCTTGCCAAGGGACTGAATGGAAAGACCATCCAGGCCGACATCTATATATCAGCCAATAAAAAATGGATGAACTACATGATTGAGCATGGCCTTGTGGATGCCAGTCATGTCACTATCCCTTGGGGAAATGAGCTGGTGGTGGCAGCACCGGCTTCCAGTCCACTCCAGATGGAAAGCTGGCAAGACCTGGCTGGCGCCGATATTAAAACCATTTTACTGGGGGATCCGGGAACTGCGCCGTTTGGACGTTATGCCAAGGAGGCGCTTCAGCATACAGGGCTCTGGGACAGCGTGAGGATCAGGGTCGTCACCAAGAAACACATCACCTTGCTGGCGGAAACCCTGGCTAACGCTGATCCTGATACCGTTGGCATTCTGTTCAAGAGTAATATCACGGAAGAACACAAGGTGCTTTTTCTTGTTGATGCATCATGGCATTCGCCGATTCGATACTTCATGGGTCCGGTTGGTAATGCAGCAGAAAATCCTGCTGTGTTGGACCTGCTTACCTTCATACAGGAGCAAGAATCCAGTGATATATTCCGTGCATCTGGATTTAAGGTTGATGTTGAATAGTTTCTTTTATTCATGAGACTCAGAAGCCTTCGTCTCCTGGAACAGTTTATTGTTCCAATGATTATTGTCGGCGTTATTGCCCTGCTGACAACCATCTATTCTGCGATGGTGCTGCAGAAATCTATCAACGCCCTTGGCGATCTGCAGGAATATGGCGATCAACGGCTCAGGGTTATTGAGAATATTGAAAACACCCTGTCCAATTTCAGGGCTCTAAGCCTCAGACATCTGGCGAGTGAAAGCGCGGTTGCCATGCGTGACATTAGTGTCGAGATAGGGGACACCGATAAAAAGTTGCAGGAATACTTCGAGCGTATCACCACGGAACTGATGGATGTTCGACCGGAGAGCCTGGAGGAAACCCAGGCAGTAATACTCATGACAAGGGGTTATGTTGATGAATTCAATAAATTGCTGCTGCTAAGCGCTGACTTCGAAAAGGAGCAGGCATTTATTCATATGACCCGTGCAGAAGACCGATATCTGTCATCGATTAATAGCTCACTTCAGGCACTTAAGCGCAATGAGTTCGAAGATCTCTCATCGTTACGTACATCATTAACCTCGGCGGTAGAACGGAACCTTACGACGACCCTGGCAATAGGTTTAAGTGGAGGCATGGTCATACTTGGAATTGCCTTCCTGGTGACACGGCGTATTACAAAACGACTCGAGCGTCTATTACACTGGTCCAAGCTGGTTTCTTCTGGACATCTCTCTGCAAGTCTTGAGGCAGACTCGCATGATGAAGTTGGTCTTCTGACTAGTTCCATGCACGACATGGCGCGAAACATACACAATGCCCAGAAAGAGCTTACCAACGCAAAGCATCGTGCAGAAATTGCTGCGGAAGAATTGCGAATTTATGCCAAAGCCTTTGATAACAGCGGCCAGGCCATGCTGATTTCTGATAAGAATAACTCGATTATCAACGTCAATAGCGCATTCACAAGGGATACAGGGTACGAACTCAAGGACGTACTGGGTAAAAACCCAAAAGTACTATCCAGTGATCAGACCCCAAAGGAAACCTATCGGGAACTTTGGCAAGACCTTGAAGAGCATGGCTTCTGGCAGGGCGAGCTGTGGGATAAAAAGAAGGACGGGAGCATGTATCCTAAATGGGCGACCATTTCAGCTATCCGCGGTGAATCTGATGAACTGCTATTTTACATGTCCAGCTTCACCGACATCAGTGAGCGCAAGGAAACAGAAAAACGCATTGAGCACCTGGCGCACCACGATATTCTGACTGGCCTTCTAAACCGGTTTAGCATGGAAAGCCAGCTGGATCAGGCAATCTCCATCGCGAATCGAGAAAAACAGAAGCTGGCCGTGCTGTTTATCGATCTTGATCGCTTTAAAGATATTAATGACTCGCTGGGACATCATGCGGGCGATAAACTTCTTATCAAGGTGGCAAAACGATTAAAGCTATGTGTACGTGATAGCGATGTTGTTGCAAGAATTGGTGGAGACGAGTTTGTCGTGGTAAGCACCGGGCTTAGAGACAATTCGCATGCCGCTGTACTGGCAGAGAAAATCCTCGCACGTATTTCCATGCCTTATGATATTACAGGCAATGAAGTAACAATCAGTCCCAGTATAGGTGTTAGCGTCTACCCGGAAGATGGTCAGACCGTGGATGACCTGATGAGGACGGCCGATGTGGCCATGTATCACTCCAAGGACATGGGGCGTAACACCTATCAGTATTTCACCGAGTCCATGCTGCAGGCAGCAAACAAACGTATCAGCATTGAACGAGAACTTCGTGCTGCATTGGTTAAAGAACAACTGATTCTTCATTATCAGCCGCAGTTCAGTTCGAACGATCTAAATGTTGTTTCCCTGGAGGCACTGGTCAGATGGAATCATCCAGAGCAGGGTATTATTCCTCCTGACTTGTTTATTACAATTGCTGAGGAATCAGGAATTATTCACGAGCTTGGAAAATGGGTGTTTGATGAAGCAATTCGACAGTTTGGAAAGTGGAAATCATCAGGACTGATCAATGGTTCTGTAGCGATTAACCTTTCTGCCAAGCAGCTGCTATCAAAGAGTCTTGCAGACGATCTTCGCCGTATCATGCATGTGCACGGTGTCGATGGTCGTGACATTGAGCTGGAAATTACCGAAACAGCAGCAATGCATGATCCCGAACGCGCCATTGAACAGCTCAATGAATTACGAGACCTGGGTGTCAGCCTTGCTATTGATGATTTCGGTACCGGTTACTCGTCACTGGCCTACCTGAAGCGCCTGCCGATTCAGACACTGAAGCTGGATCGCAGTTTTGTTCGGGATATAGAAACGGATCCCAATGATGCCGAGATCTGCCTGGCAACCATTGCTCTTGCCCATAACCTCGGGCTTAAGGTAGTCGCGGAAGGTGTTGAGACAGCGGCACAGAGAGACTTTTTAACAAGGCATCACTGCGATTTTCTGCAGGGTTATCTGTTTAGCAGGCCATTGCCACCAGAGGGGCTGGATCATTTCCTCAATGCCAGGAGGTCTGCGTAATTCTCCGGTATCAATGGCACCTGCTTGTTGTCCCTGTTTTACAGCTCAGGCGGCAACTTTTGCCAGCGAGGTCGTCCAATTATAATCGCTGTACGACTCGGACGTGTACCAGGTTATTAGTGGAAGCAGAATCTTGATCGGCACGAACCGCCACCAGGCGGTCATTCAGAACACATAGAATTCAGGGCGTACAAACTATGCAAGAAAATATGAGCTCAGGTCACTATGATTGATCAAGGCAGGTAACTGGGCGGTATGTTTACTATGATCGTGCCCCTTCATGGCGGAAGCCGGCTGTCCCGGTATAAGCGGCAGTAACTATTGCACCCAACCCCAGAAAAACATCACGCCAACTTAGCGTGGAATTGGTTTCTTTATCTGTTATTGTTTTTAATTCGTTGTCTGACATGGTGGTATACCCTTTATAGTTATGAGCCATAGGAGTTTCTTTCTTCACAGAATGAAAATCAAATTTAAGTCCGAAAGAGGATAAACACTCGAAAGCAGACAAAACCCAACCAGCTTAAAAATGACCATTTTGTCACCATACAAACGGAGTATTACTTTAAGGCTCCAGTATTGCCCGTTTATGACAAAAACTGACTAAGCAGTTTCCAAACCCGCCTGTGAAACCACATGCACATCACGCTGCGGGTAAGGGATTGTAATACCAGCCTCCTTAAAGCCTTTCCAGATAGCCAGGTTAATATCCGAGCGCACGCCATTCACACCAGCCTCCGGATCATTAATCCATACCCGTGCTTCCAGGTTCATGCCGTTATCACCGAAATCCATCAAGCGGGTAGCGACCGGGGGATCGTTTAAAACACGCGGGTGCTCACAGGCCTGCAGGATGACCTGCATGGCTTCTTCGGGGTCATCCTGGTAACTGATCTGTACCTTGATTTTGACACGCACCGCCCTGTCGCTATGACTCCAGCTGGTTACTTCAGAGGTAATCAGGTTTTCGTTCGGTATCAGGGTTTCAACGCCGTCACGATCACGCACGACGACATAACGTGCTCGCAATTCCTGTACCCATCCGAAACGGTCGCCAATGGTAATGACATCACCCGGTCTTATGGAACGGTCATAGAGCAGAATCATGCCACTGATGAAATTGCTGGTAATGCGTTGCAGACCAAGTCCCAGACCGACACCCAGCGCACCACCGAACACGGTCAATACGGTAAGGTCGAAACCTACGCTGTTCAGGGCGATCAGCACCGCCAGTGACAGCAATACGATCTTGATCGTCTTGCTTAGCGCCATGCGCATACTGATACCCAGGTGGCGCGAATTCATTACCCGATTTTCCAGGGTCCGGGATAACCAGGTTGCTACTATAAGAAAGACGGCGATGGAAACCGTTACCTTGATGACATCGAGCACCGACACACGCTTGTCGCCAATGGTAATGGCCAGGTCATTTAACAACGCTTCAATATCCGGCAATACACCAAGCAGGTGCAATGCCACAATCAGCCAGATACTGGTGCTAATAATATTTTCCCATGCCCTGATTAACGGGCTGGGGGTATAGGCCCGTCGTATCAAAAATACCGTAATACGAATAAATGCCAGTGACAGCAGCAAAGGCACCAGGATATCGAACAGCCAGACTTCAAGCTCATTGGCTGCCAATATGGCTTTAAACAGGATAACCACCAGAAGCATGGCCAGCGGTAGAATCAGGCGCTGCGAACCTCGCATGGTGATGCTTTTCACCGTCGCTCTACCCTCATCTCCGAGCGCGCTGGTTACCCATTTGCGTAACCTCCTGTCCAGCAACAGCGCGATAACAAAGGCCACTGCAATCAGGGCAAACTGCAGCTGACTGGCCGGCGATTTTAACAACGTCAACCACAGGGACGCTCTTTCCATTAGATGCGACAGGTTTTCCATGTCATAACCTTAACATTATTCAAGCTGAAGGAATGATACACCACAAGTCTGGCACAACGTAGCAACAGCCATACCGGGAAATATTCACCCATTACTATTATGAATTCATAGATAAATAACTTGTCTGACCTACGCTTTAGTGAGGATTTTCATGCACAATAGACCCTGAAGGGGAGTATGGGCGAAAACATTTTATATACCGTGCTGGCTCTGCTGGCGATGTCGATTGCAACCGTGGTCATGCTGAAACGCTTTAGACTGCCGCCTATTCTCGCCTACCTGTTTGTCGGCATTGCCGTCGGCCCACATGCCATCGGTCTGGTGGAAAATGAAGAGTCAGTTCACCTGTTAGCCGAGGTCGGCGTGGTATTTCTGCTGTTTTCTATTGGCCTGGAATTTTCTATTTCACAGCTCCTGGCCATGAAAAAGGCGGTACTCGGGCTGGGTGGGACACAGGTCCTGCTCACGACCATGGCTGGCATGGGGGTCGCCCATTCCATGGGGATAAGCTGGGAGGGCTCCATTGTAATTGGTGGCGCCATTGCACTTTCTTCCACCGCTATCGTTGCCAAGCAATTGACTGAACAACTGGAGATGCAATCCCGCCATGGCCGCCTGGCACTGGGGACGCTGTTGTTTCAGGATCTGGCAGTGGTGCCCTTCCTGGTGGTGATACCGATTCTTGCCGGCGGTGAAGCGGACATGACTGCCGAACTGTTGTTTGCACTAGCAAAGGCTATCGCTGCCTTTATCATTATGGATGCACTGGGACGCTGGGCATTGCGGCCTGTTTTTCATACCGTTGCATCAACCCACTCTTCAGAGCTCTTTACCCTGACTGTCATATTCGTTGCCCTCATGGCTGGCGCCATCACACATATGCTTGGCATGTCTGCTGCCATGGGTGCCTTCCTCGCGGGCATCATGCTGGGTGAATCAGAATACCGCCACCAGATTGAAATCGACGTTCGTCCCTTTCGCGATGTCTTTATGGCGCTGTTTTTCATCACCATCGGCATTCAGCTGAATGTTGCCATGCTGCCAATCATCTGGCCACAGACATTGTTGCTACTGGCAACCCTGGTGATTGGCAAGGGTTTACTGGTGTTATTCATCAGCCGCATCATGGGTTACGAAAATGCCGTGGCAGCCCGAACAGCACTGGTGCTGGCACAGGGCGGCGAGTTTGGTTTTGCACTGTTGGCACTGGCGCTCAACCGTGAACTACTTTCCGCGGCAGAGAGCCAGGCCATCCTCGCCGCAATTATTGCCAGCATGATTATCGCGCCAATCCTGATCAGGGAGAATGGCAATATTGCCAAACGACTCTATGCCGTTACCTACTTAAAGCAACGGCAACTGCGCGCCAAAAACATCTTCCATGCATCAAGGGAGCTGGACAACCATGTCATTATCATTGGCTATGGACGCATCGGGCAGAACCTCGCATCCTTCCTGAGGGACGAGGCGATAGAATATGTTGGCCTGGATCTTGATCCGGTCATTGTGCGTGAGGCGTACGAGACAGGTGAGCGGGTTTATTATAGCGATGCGACCCATGTCTCCATGTTACGTGCGGCGGGCATAAAACGTGCGCGTGCATTGGTCATTACCATACCGGATTCCCGTACAGCGATTCGAATTATTGAAGTTGCCCGAAGTCGCAACCCGGAGATCCCTATCCTGGTGCGTACACAGGATGACCTGCATCTCGAAGACCTGGAATACGCCGGGGCATCACGCGTGGTCCCGGAGCAGCTTGAGTCAAGCATGATGATGGCGACACATATGCTAGAGATGCTCGATATTCCGGACGACGAGATACAACAACTGGTCGAGAAAACGCGTACCGATCATTACCATAACCTGCGCAGCTATTTTCACGGCGAGCAGCCGGAAACCGTTGAGGACATTGCGCCTGATCACTATCGTAGACATACAGTCGTCCTGACAGCGGGCAGCCAGGCGATTGGCAAGACAATTGATGAGCTAGGCTTATGCAAGACAGGGGTCAACATACTATCGGTCCGTCGCGGCCAGATTCGTGGTGATAAGCCGGTTCTGGATATGAAACTTATAGAGGCTGATGCACTACTACTGGAAGGCGGTACAGAAGAACTGGAACATGCAGAGAGGGTTATATTGCGTGGTCATTAGTTGTCTTTACACAATCAGGACATACAATCACAACAACAACGAAAAACTATTATGAAAGCATCAAAACTACTTCTCCTTGTTGTCATTGTTACACTTGCGGCGCTGTTCTTCGCCTTCGATCTGGGCCAGTATCTCAGCCTCGAATACCTGAAGTCACAGCAACAACAACTGGATAGCTGGTATCGGGAAAATCCGGCGCTATTAATCGGCGGTTATTTTCTGGTGTACGTGCTGGTCACTGGCCTGTCATTACCAGGCGCCGCGGTACTCACACTGGTTGGCGGGGCCATCTTTGGTCTGGTCACGGGCGTCATCGTTATTTCCTTTGCCTCCACAATCGGTGCCACCCTCGCCTTCCTGGTTGCTCGTTTCCTGCTACACGATACCGTACAGAAAAAGTTTGGTCACAGGCTAAAGGCCTTTAATGCAGGCGTGAAGAAGGACGGCGCCTTTTATCTGTTTGCCCTGCGACTGGTGCCGGCCTTCCCTTTCTTTATGATCAACCTGCTCATGGGCCTCACACCGATCAGGACATGGACATACTACTGGGTAAGCCAGGTCGGCATGTTTGCCGGCACCATCGTTTATGTCTATGCCGGTACCCAGCTCGGACAGATAGAATCACTAAGCGGCATCCTGTCACCGCAACTGCTGTTTGCCTTTGCCTTGCTCGGTTTGTTCCCGTTGATTGCCCGCAAGATACTTGATGCCATCAAGGCCCGACGTGTCTACCAGGACTGGAGCAAGCCGAAACGATTTGAGACCAATATGGTGGTTATCGGCGCTGGCGCTGCCGGTCTGGTCAGCGCCTATATTGCAGCGGCGATCAAGGCCAAAGTCACGTTAATCGAAAAACATCAAATGGGTGGTGACTGCCTGAATACCGGCTGCGTACCCTCAAAGGCCCTCATACGTTCAGCCAAGTTTTTATCTCATATAAAACGCTCAAAGGAATTCGGTATCAGGCAGGCTGACGTGGAATTTGATTTTTCCGATGTCATGGAGCGGGTGCATCAAACCATCAAACATGTAGAACCACACGACTCTGTCGAACGCTATACCGAACTGGGCGTGGACTGCATACAGGGTGACGCGACCATTACCTCACCATGGACCGTTCAGGTTAATGGTAAAGATATCCATACCCGTTCCATCATCATCGCCGCCGGCGCAGAACCATTCGTACCGGATATAGAAGGTGTCAGGGATGTCGACTACTACACCTCCGATACCATATGGGGACTAAAAGAGTTACCCGAGCGACTGCTGATTATTGGTGGCGGGCCCATTGGCTGTGAACTGGCGCAAAGCTTTCAACGATTGGGCAGCCAGATCATTCAGCTGCAACGTGGCCCACGCCTGATGCCGAGAGAAGATAGCGATGTTTCAGAAATCATTACGCAACGGTTTATAGATGAAGGTATTGATGTGCGTACCGGGCATACGCCCCTGATGTTTGAAAACCATTCATTGCTTTGCCAGCACAATAACGCTGAAGTCAGTATCGAGTTTGATGCACTGCTATTCGCCGTTGGCCGCAGCGCGCGCACCAGTGGTTATGGACTGGATAACCTTGGCATTGATCTGAACGACAAACGTACCATCGATACCAATGAGTTCCTGCAAACCAAATACCCAAACATCTATGCCTGCGGCGATGTTGCCGGGCCCTACCAGTTTACCCATACCGCTGCACACCAGGCATGGTATGCCTCGGTAAACGCCCTGCTTGGCCTGAAGAAATTCAAGGTGGATTATTCTGTTATCCCCTGGTGCACATTCACTGATCCTGAGGTTGCACGCGTTGGATTAAACGAACAGGAGGCGCAGCAGCAAAATATAGAATACGAACTCACCACCTATGGTATGGATGACCTGGACCGTGCCATT
>JAPHTU010000078.1 GCA_026196145.1 Gammaproteobacteria bacterium | reverse complement strand
CACTGGCGAGGGAAAAACAACTGTATGACGAATTGCTGGAATGGCTGCAACCAGCCCTGCCCAACCTACAGACGATCTCGCATGCACTGGCCGCCCTGGATGTGCTGGTCAATTTTGCCGAACGTGCTCTAAGCCTGAATCTCGCCTGCCCACAGCTGGCTGACGAGCCGGGTATCTGGATACAGCAGGGCCGCCACCCGGTGATTGAGCAGGCACTCGATTCAGACTTTATCGCCAATGACACTGCTCTGGATACCAAAAACAAGATACTGTTGATTACCGGACCCAACATGGGCGGCAAGTCCACCTATATGCGCCAGACCGCGATTATCTCACTGCTGGCCTATACCGGCAGCTTTGTGCCGGCAGACGCAGTCGAGATCGGCCCGGTTGACCGGATCTTCACCCGTATCGGTGCATCGGACGACCTGGCAAGTGGCCGTTCCACCTTTATGGTGGAAATGACCGAGACCGCCAGCATCCTCAATAACGCCACGGCCAACTCGCTGGTATTGATGGATGAGATTGGCCGTGGCACCAGTACCTATGACGGCCTATCGCTGGCCTGGGCCTGTGCCATTGACCTGGCAACCCGCATCCAGGCATTTACCCTGTTTGCTACGCATTACTTTGAACTCACCAGCCTGCCGGATGATTACCCACTGATCAGCAATGTCCATCTGCATGCCGTAGAGCATAAGGACCAGATTATCTTTATGTATAGCGTGAATGCCGGTCCCGCCAGCCAGAGCTATGGCCTGCAGGTAGCCAGCCTTGCCGGTGTGCCACGACACGTCATTGAACTGGCGGAACAACGCCTGCACGAACTGGAAAACCAGCCCGAGGCCTCCACCAATCAGCAGCTATCTTTATTCATGCCAACCGAAGAACCTAAGGTCGATCCACTAAAGACCATTATTGAATCCATCGACGTTGACAGCCTGTCACCGCGCGAAGCAATCAACCTGATTTACACGCTGAAGGACAATTTGTCGGACTGACCATTGCTGACATGGATCCCCGATTAAATCTCTCGGGGATGACGGCGTGGATAATTATGCGGTTAAATTTTGCCCTTCAGGGTCAGAAATATCTTTACCATCTCGTAAAAGATAACCGTGGTATAGGTGACCGCCAACCAGACGATGGCCGCTTCCAGTGGCAAATTGGTCCAGCCATCGATAAAGATGCCCATCATCACTTCCGGATGATAGCCCCACCACTGATACGGGATGGCCAGCGTTGCTTCCCACATCAACGGGATCAGGATCATGAGGAAGAAAACAAAACTGAATGCCCGCCAATTGATGAATTCCACGGTTGTGCGATAAAACAACATGCTCGGCACCACGGACACCGCCAGGATAAAGGCCATATAACCGGGAATACCGTCCGGCACAGCGGAGACAAAATACTTGTATGCCCACGCCAGCAGAAAAACAGCCAGGCCAATAATCAGTGAGTTCCAGTGTAGCTGCACGACATGATCGATATGTTGTTCCTCAATCTCATGCTTGTAGTCCGGCACGTTGTAGGCACCAAACCAGTATTCATCACACCAGATATAAAACAACAGCGTGGTAGTAAAACCAAAGAAATAAAATATAAATTCCTCTACCGGTACCTTGCCTCCTACAACCGGTACCCAGATACCCATGACGGCCTCATGATTCACGAAGGTAAAAAACTGGTGCCCAAATAAAATATCCAGCACAAATCCCAGTGGCACCAGTACCGCAATAGTGCTCCAGAAGACTTTTCGCTGAAAAGGATAGGCCGGGTGACGTAAAAACCAGATAGCCAGCACGATGGTCGGGATAATAAAAAATACCAGGCTCACGGTGTAACCATAGGGAGATGGATCACCAGCCAGTGGCTCCATCACTCTGGGCTCCCTGATGGTTAACAGCGTCAACACCGTTGGCATGAGTATCATTAATATAAAACCCATGACGACTGCGCCGTCTTTCTTTGGCGTGCGTTTGACGTGCTCCGCTAGCTGATCGGTGGTCACTTTATATTCCTTTTGTTGATTTTCTTAAGGTCTAAGATAATGCAATTAACAGGCAGATATTACTACCCTGAAATCCGGGGCAGAAACCCGGCATAAATGCCATATCGTTTTGTATCAATAGCACCGCCACTCACTCAAGCATCGGTCTTGCCACAACTGGCCATACCCATCGTTTGTTGCTGCGGTGGCGGTCTGGTCACTTTGGTCACTAGCGCGTGGGGATAATTATCGTTGCCGATGAACATCCATCCGGGGCTGATCAGGCATAAATCCTACTTATGTTATGGCTAACACCGCGTGTTGCACTCGCACAATCCAAAAAGAATCAGTAGACTACGCACCGCAGCTAGATATGGCTTTGCCAGTTGAATATTAGAGGAATACCCATGACATTTGTAGTTTTAGAAGACTGTATTATGTGCAAACACACGGATTGTGTAGAGGTCTGTCCGGTGGATTGCTTCCATGAAGGCCCTAACTTTCTGGTGATTGATCCTGATGAGTGCATCGACTGCACCCTTTGTGAGCCCGAATGTCCGATTGAGGCCATCCTCTCGGAAGACGATCTGTCACCGGAACAGGAAAAGTTTATTGCGCTCAATGCAGAACTTTCGCTGGAGTGGCCGGTTATCAACCAGATGAAAGAGTCTCTACCCGATGCGGATGAATGGGCCGGCAAACCGAACAAGCTGGAACTACTGGAACGATAAATCACGACCATGTCTGATTCCCCCTATATTTTTGAGGGTACACCAGAAAATTTTGAAGCTGAGGTAATACAGAAATCCAGCGAGATTCCTGTACTCGTAGACTTTTGGGCTAGCTGGTGTAATCCCTGCCAGATGTTAATGCCCATCGTTACCATGTTGGCAGAGGAATACCAGGGCAAGTTTCACCTGGTCAAGGTCAACTCGGATGAGCAACAGGCCCTTGCCAGCCAATACGGTGTACGCAGCCTGCCGACACTGAAATTATTCCGTCATGGCGAGGTTGTGGAAGAAATCATGGGCGCACAGCCCGAGTCTGCGCTGCGACAGTTACTTGACCAGTACGTTGAAGCCGAGGAAAACCCGCTGGTTACGCAGGCACAACAACTGCTGGAACAGGGTAAGCCTGAAGAGGCGCGCAAGCTCATGGAGCAGGCCCTCGAAGAGCAACCCGACAACCAGCAGATTGCCATGGATTTGATAAGACTGGTTGCCATGATGGGTGATAATGATGCAGCAGATGCGATGATCAGCGCATTACCCATCGATTTGAGGAACTCTCCCGACGTCAATGAATTGCGTGCACAAATCCTGTTTGCAAAAGTTATTTCAGATAGCCCGGGGCCGGCCGAACTGGAAACCAGCATCGCCAATAATCCGGATGACCTGACCAGCCGTTACCAACTGGCAGCCTGGCGCGCACTTGAGGGTCAACACGAGGCGGCCCTGATTCAACTACTGGAAATCATGAAAAAAGACCGTAGCTGGCAGGACGATGCCGGACGCAACGGCATGCTGGCAATGTTTGATTTAATTCCGGGGCAACCCGAGCTGGTAGGCAAATATCGCCGCCAGATGTTTAACCTGTTGCACTAGCACCCGCTGTGCAACCCTGGCGCTGGACTAGCGCTTGCTAATCTCCTGCTTTTCCAGCTGAACTGCCGCTGCCTTGAATTTATCCAGCTCACGTTTCAATGCGGCCGGCGGCATATAACCGGGCAAGGTATCACCTTGTTCGGTAATGATATAAGGCGTACCCGTCACACCCATTTCTGAACCCAGCTGGAAGTGCTTGGCGACCGGATTGCTACAAGTTGCCGCAGCCAGGGACTTTCCTGCCTTGGCATCAGTCAGTGCTGTATTACGATCCTTGTTACACCAGACAGATATGGCCTTGTTAAAAGATTCAGTTCCCGGTCCGGTACGTGGGAAAAACAGGTACTTCACCGAGATACCCAGTTTGTTATAGCCATCCATTTCAGAATGCAACTTGCGGCAGTAGCCACAGTCAATGTCGGTGAAGATTGTCACCGTGTGCTTGGGTTTGTCTGAGTTGTAAGAGATATATTGATCGTCGGCAACCGCACTCATGGTATTCAGTCGAACACCTTTCATACGGGTGTCGGTCAGGTTCTCCTTGGTCGCCAAATCCAGCATATTACCTGCGAACAGATATTTACCATCCGCCGTAATGTAAAAAATCTGTGTGCCCACGAGTAATTCATAGATACCCTTGGCCGGTGTCGCACGGACACTTTCAGACGATATCCCAAGCTCCCCAACAAACCGGGTGACCTCCTTGGGGATATCGGCCGCATGCGCGACGCCCATGAATAGCAGGCTGGAAATGACAAGAGATTTTAGATATTTACTGGTTGGCATGTGAAAAATCCGATAAAAAAAGATTGTGCCGGCTTTGACCGACATATAGAGAATTGATTCAATAAAACGACTAACAAAATCTAGGATTTCAGGATTCTACTATGGAATGACTGATTTTGGTTCAATTTTCCGATTGCAGGTCAATTTGACCCGACCGAATACAGAGACTCTTCATCCCCGCGGGTGGTGGGCGGCATGCAGCTGCTTGAGCCGCTCCCTCGCGACGTGGGTATATATTTGGGTTGTCGACAAGTCGCTATGGCCAAGCAGCATTTGCACAACCCTCAGGTCCGCACCGTGATTGAGCAGGTGGGTGGCAAATGAGTGTCGCAGAGTATGGGGTGAGAGTGCAGTAGAAATACCGGCTTTTTTCGCAGATCTCTTGATCATGTACCAGAATGCCTGTCGAGTCATCGCCTGACCACGCGCAGTAACAAAGATAGCATCTGACCTTTTTGATTTGAGCAGGTCAGCACGCGCCTGATCCAGATATCTCTGCAGCCACTCCTGCGCCTCTTCACCCATCGGCACCAGTCGCTCCTTATCACCCTTTCCTAACAGCCTTAACAACCCCCTTTGCATGCTCATCTGGTCCATCGTCAGCGTCACAATTTCTGAAACACGCAAACCAGAGGCATACATCAACTCCAGCATTGCACGATCACGCAAACCCAGAGAGGTCGCAACATCAGGTGACAATAACAACGCCTCTATATCCGATTCACTCAGGGATTTTGGCAGGCTACGACCCAGTTTTGGAGATTCCACCAATGCCGACGGATCATCTTCTCTAATGCCCTCACGACACATAAAACGGAATAGTCGTCGCAGGCTGGAAAGCAGGCGCGCGGTTGAACGCGGCTTCGCATTATCTGCGATTCGCTGGGCGAGGTAGGACTGTAACTGACTGCGTTTTGCTGTTGCCAGACTGGCGTGCTGCTGATGCAGCCAGCGCGCAAAAGCCGCAATATCGGAGCGGTATGAAGTCAGTGTGTTCTGGCTCAGGCCCCTTTCCATCCAGAGGCGGTCGATGAAACCATCAATCAGGGCTTCATCATCAGGATTCATTTTATCTAGCAGGTTGTTGAATGATTCTCAGGTGAGTACGAGACAAGGCAAAAATATCCGAGAAAACGCAGTTTATATGCAATAAATGAGCATTTTGAGGATATTTTTCCTCGGTACCCCCTTGAGGGGTAAACCCGTATCGTGCCAGCTGAGGGTTTTTCAACTGCCTGCTAAGCAGTACCGCTGGTCTGCTTCTCGACTTCCGCGCGGACGTAATCCATATCCAGCTCACGCACCTTGCCAATCACCTCTTCAAGACCCTGTGGTGGCAAGGCACCCGGTTGCATGAAGACACCAATTTGCTCACGGAATATCATCAACGTAGGAATTGAGCGTATCTGGAATTCACCGGACAACTCCTGTTGCTCCTCGGTGTTGACCTTGCCGAATACAATATCTTCATGTATTTCTGAAGCCGCCTCAAAAACAGGGCCAAACTGTTTACATGGCCCACACCAAGTGGCCCAGAAATCCACAATGACGATGTCATTGTCATCAATTGTGCTTTGAAAATTATCTTTGGTGAGGTCGATAGCGGCCACGGTTTGCTCCTGTAAAATGACCGGGGGAGTATACCCGCTTACAGGGAGACTGGCCAATATCTGCCCACCCCATGCAAAACACCGCAGTCAATACCCTGGATTTTTTATTGTTATTTAGCCAGCCACTTCAGTAACCAGCTTTCAGATACACGCCCCAGCTTCACGTCGGTAATAACCTCATCCTCAACAGCGATAAAGCTGGGTACCCCGGCAACACCAAAATCACGGGCCAGTTGAGCATGCTCTCCTATATCGACCTTAATCAAATTGGGGTACTGCTTACGCAATTTATCTACCATGGGCCTGATACTGCGACACGGCCCACAGTTCTGTGAATAAAAGTAATACACTCGTAGCGGATAATTGCCCGGGTTATCAATAACCGATGTATCCGGTGCCTTGCTACCCTCGGTACGCTTCGCCTGGCAAACCATAATCCATTGCACCAGAGCTAATATTACCCCCAGTGCAACCAACAATAACGTAAAGTACAAAATAGATGTCATGGATATCCCCCTTGCTTTTAATACCTGACTAACTGGTTTTATTATTATTTTGGCTGTAACCGGGCCAGATGAGATGAATCACTGCGGGCCTGTCCGCAGGTGATTCACGCACTTTTTTAAATGAGATTGTAACGCATTCGCTTTAAATCACGATACTATTTTCTTGGCGCGGGGCAGCTGCTATTCGCAATCGTCCGGCTGGCTCCAACAACCTGACTCAGGGCTGCATCTGGCTTTCCACCAGCTTGCCCACTGTTAGTCCCTGAACCAGTATGGAGAACACAACAATCACGTAGGTGACGGGCAGGATAATCTCCCTGGCTTCGCCTGCAGGAATCGACAGCGCCAGGGCAACGGATATGCCGCCACGTAATCCACCCCAGGTCAGTATCTTGACGACCCCGGGTGAAAAGTCCCGCGTCCGCCGCATCAACCCGATAGGTACGCCAACACTGATAAAACGTGCCAGTAACGTTAGTGGAATAAGGATTAGCCCCGCGAT